>JAOPWV010000010.1 GCA_025965475.1 Frankiales bacterium
TCGCGTCGCCGGATCGCCCTTCACCGCCTGAGCGACTCACCAGCGCAGCGTGGCCACGGCTCCCGACGGGATCTGCACCCGGGCCGCCTTGCCCGCCCAGCGCACGGTCACCGGCTGAGCCTTGCCGCCCTCGTTGTAGAGCACGAGGGCGTGCGAGCCGTCCGGGTTCTTGAAGGCGACCGACTGCACGCCGGTCGAGTTCGAGGCGGTCGAGTCCACCCGGACCGCTCCGGGGCTGACGTACCGCCCGATGTGCGACAGCAGGTAGTACTCCACGTTGTAGCTGACGGCCTGCTTCGCGGCGTCGACGGTCAGGACACCGCGGCAGCCGGTGCAGCCGCCGTTCGTCGGGCCGCCCTGGGGGTCGAGCGCCAGGTTGAACCACAGCACCGCGGTCGAGGAGTTCCGGAACGCCCCGATGAGCATGTGGTGGGCGTTCCAGCGCAGGTTGGTCGCGAAGTCCGGCGACCAGGTCCCGCCGCTGCACTCGGTCGTCCACATCTGCTTGCCCGGCGCGGCCGCGGCGACCCGCGACTGGGCCGACTCGTCGCCGGCGTAACAGTGGAACGCCGCGCCGGTGAAGGACCCGGCGTACGGCCCGGTGAGCAGTGACGTCGGGTACGCGGTGTCGTTCCAGCTGTGGTCGAACCCGAGGATGGTGAAGCCCTTGAGCCCGGCGGCGTCCAGCGCGGGGCGCAGGTGCTTGCCGACGAACTCGGCCTGCTGCGCGGCGCTCATCGGCATCGAGGGCGACCAGCCGCGCGAGGCGCTCGGCTCGTTGACGACGGTGAGCGCCCGCACCGGAGCCTTCGTGGCCCGGTAGGCGGTGACCGCCTTCGTCAGGTACTGGGCGTAGGCCTGCTCCCACGCGGGCGAGAGCTGGCCGTCGTGGGTGTCGGTGTTCGTCTTCATCCACGCCGGGGCGGACCAGGGTGTGGCTACCGCCGTCAGCGGGGGGTTGAGGCGCTGAGCGGCCGTGAGCACCGGGATCAGGTGCGCGCGGTCGCGATCGATGCTGAACCGGGCCAGCGTGGGATCGGTCTGCCCCCACGGCATGTCGTCGAAGGTGTAGTCGGACAGGGAGAAGTCGCTGGCGCCGAACGGCACCCGCACGACGCCGATGCCGGCCCCCGCCGTACGGCTGAAGAGCTTGGTCAGCACCTGCGTCCGGGTCGCCGCCGGCAGCTGGTCCAGCAGGACCGCGCTGGACTCGGTCATCGCGCCGCCGACGCCCTGCACGGTCTGGAACCGCTTGGCGTCGTTGACGTTGATGTCGCTCCAGTTGTAGTACGTCGGCTGGTTCGGGCCGAACGTCGTGGCCGGCTGCGCGGCGAGCAGCTGGCGCTGGTCCGGCGTGGTGAGGACCCAGTTGACGGCGGGCCCTGGAGCCGGCGTCGCCGCCGACGCGGAGACGGGCAGGGCTGTGCACGACAGGCCGGTCAGGCCGAGCAGGAGAGCGGCGGGACGGTGGCGCAGGCGCATGGGGACCTCCGGCAACAGGGATCGGGGGCGATCCGGACCATACCGGGCAAAGGGGTGCACGTGGCTGGTGAGGAAGTCGACGCCGCGGGCAGGAACCGGCCATGGACACCTCGCCGCTGAACGGCCGGGTCGCGCTGGTCACCGGTGCCTCGGGTGGCATCGGACGTGCCATCGCCCAGTTGCTGGCCCAGGCGGGCGTCGACGTCGCGGTCGGCTACGGGAGCCACCGGGAACCGGCGGAGAGCCTGGCCGAGGAGCTGGCGCGGACGACGGGGGTCCGGGTCACCGTCGTCGGCGGTGACCTCGGCGACGCCGGGGTCCCGGACCAGCTCGTCGACGCCACGGAGCGGGAGCTCGGTCCCGTCGACGTTCTCGTCCCGGCCGCCGGTAGTGGCCAGCGGGCGCTGCTCGAGGAGGTCGGGCTCGAACTGTGGCAGCGCACGCACCTGGTCAACGTGACGGCGCCGTTCCTGCTGTGCCGGCGGCTCGTCCCGGGCATGGCCGAGCGTGGGTTCGGCCGGGTGCTCCTGGTGTCGTCCGTGGCGGCGTTCACCGGCGGGATCGTCGGGCCGCACTACGCGAGCTCGAAGGCGGCGCTGCACGGCCTCGTGCACTCGCTCGCGCCGACGTACGCCGGCCACGGGGTCACGGTGAACGCGCTGGCACCCGCCCTCATCGAGCGGACGGCGATGCTGCCCGGCAACGAGGAGGAGCTCGCCGCGCGGGTGCCCGTCGGCCGGCTCGGCACGCCGGAGGAGGTCGCCGACCTCGCGCTGGCCGTGCTGACGAACGGTTACGTCACCAACCAGGTCATCGGCATCGACGGCGGCATGTTCCCGCGCTGAACCGGTCAGCCGCTACCGGGATCGTCGGTCTCCGGCGAGAGCTGCTGCAGCAGCACCTGGCCGGTGCCGGCATCCACCACGACCAGGTGCCGTTTCCGGTCCGAGCCGGCGATCTCAGCCAGGTAGACCACGTTGCCGGACACCGCGTGCAGCCCCACCTCGGTCACCACACCGGGTACGGCGGCCGTCGCCGCGGCCGTAGCCCGGGTGAGGCTGATCAGGGCCAGTCCGCCGAGCTGCTCGCCCGACCCGTCGTTCGGCGCCCGCACGCTGCTCGTGAACCCGGCCGCCGTCTCGCCCGTGTCACCGTCCTCGTGGCCGTCCGTCAGGGCCAGGCCGGTGCCACCGGCGACCGCCAGCACGAGGACGGCGCCCACGGCCACCCGGGTGCGCCGCCGGCCGAGGTCGATCCTGGGAATCCGCACGGCCCTGCCTGTCCTCCAGTTCCGGGGCGTCAGCATCCGCCGGGATGCCTGTGCCCGCGCTGAGGTCAGTGCGCCGGACGGGGCCTGCGCGCGAGGTCACCTTCATATGCGGACCGGATCTGCCGACAGGAACGCGAGACCGACATCCATGCCGCCACCACCCCGGGCGGCTGGACGTCGGAGCCGCAGGGGGTCGGCAGAGCGGTGACATCGCGTGAACCCGCGCCGCCCTTGCTGCCTCTGCTCGGACTGCTGCCGTGGGTCTTCCTCGTCTCCGCCTTGGGGATCGCGGCGGCGCTGCCGGGACCGGCGGACGGCCCGGCCATCCAGCTCACCGTGACGGTCGGCCACGCGCTGTTCTTCACGGCGGCGCTCGCACGGCTCCTGATCACGGCCGTCCGGCACCGGACGCAGCGGGCCGCGCTGCTCGCGCTCGCGGCTGGGCTCGGCCTCTGGGCCGCCGGGTCCGCGGTGACCAACTCGGGCGGCGTCGTCGACGCGCACGACTTCCCGGCGCCGGGCGAGGCGCTGTTCCTCGCGTCGTACCTCGGCCTGGTCACCTTCCTCCTGCGGGACGTCCCCGGGCGTAGCCGGAGGTCGGCAGAGCGCTGGCTGGACACCGCGGTCGTCTGCGGCGGCGTCGCCTGCCTGGCCGGCCTCCTCGTGCTCACGCCGATCGGTACGTCGTTCGGCCTGCACGGCGTCCCGTTGCTGCTCGCGCTGCTCTACCCGCTCGTCGACACGACGCTGCTGTTGATCGTGCTGAGCCAGGTGCTCCTCCGGCAGCGCGCCGTCTCGGCCCGTACGGGCGCGATGGGACTCGGGTTGTTGGCATGGGCGCTGGCGGACTACTGGTTCGCCCGCAGCCTGTCCAGCGGTGACCGTCACGTCGCGGTCCTCGGCCAGGACGCGCTCTTCGGAACCGGCTTCGCACTGCTGGTGGCCGCCGCCTGCGCGCCGCGGCGTGATCCGGCCCCGCAGCACGCCCGCCAGCAGCGGACGCGGACGCTGGTGGCCGCGGCGGCCGTGGCGCTCGCCGCCCTCGTCGCGCGGCCGACGACCGGTCTCGGCTGGTACGTCGCGGTACCCGCCATCGTCACGCTGCTCGCCGCCGGCGGCCGGCTGACGCTCGCGCTCCGGCAGGCGCAGGGCGCGGCCGAGGCGCTGCGTCTGTCCCGGACCGACGACCTCACCGGCCTGCCGAACCGACGGGCGATCCTCGCGGACCTCGACCGGGAGCTGTCCGGCGACGGGCCGCTCGCGCTGATGCTGCTGGACCTCGACGGCTTCAAGGACATCAACGACAGCCTCGGGCACAACGCCGGCGACGTCCTGCTCCGGACCGTGGCGGCCCGCCTCCCGGACGTGGTCGGCCCGGATGCGACGGTCGGCCGGCTCGGCGGCGACGAGTTCGCCGTGCTGGTGTCCGGGGACGACGCGCACGACCTGCTCCAGCGGGCCCAGCGGGTCCGGGAGGCGCTGTTCCTCCCGGTCCGCGTCGAGAGCATGGACCTGGCGATCCGTGCCTCCATCGGCGTCGCCGTACGCACCGGCCTGGACCTCGTAGCCGCCGACCTCCTCCGCCGCGCCGACGCGGCGATGTACGAGGCGAAGCTGACCCGGCAGGGCGCCCTGCTCTACGACGCCTCGCACGACGGGTTCACCCGGCAGCGCCTCGCGCTGACCGCGGAGCTCCGGCGGGGGATCGCCGAGGATCAGCTCGTCGTCTGGTACCAGCCGCAGGTCGACGTACGGACCCGGCAGGTCCGCGCGGTCGAGGCGCTGGTGCGCTGGCAGCACCCGGTGCACGGAGTGCTGGGCCCGGCGGCGTTCCTGCCCGACGCCCGCCGGGCCGGCCTGATGCTCGCCCTGTCCGAGGCCGTCATGCGTCTGGTCGTCGCGGACGCGCGACGGTGGCTGGACGCCGGCCTGGACTTCCGGGTCGGCTTCAACTGCGCGGCCCCCGAACTGCTCGGCGGCAGCCTGCTACCCCGCCTGTTCGACGCCATCGCGGCGGCCGACCTGCCGCCGGACACACTGCTCGTCGAGGTCACCGAGGACTCGTTCATCGCCGACCCCGAGCGGGCCCGCGACGTCCTGCTCGAGCTGCGCCGGCACCACGTGCAGACGGCCATCGACGACTACGGAACCGGGTTTTCCTCGCTGGCCTACCTGCGCGACCTGCCTGTCCAGGAGCTGAAGATGGACCGCTCGTTCGTGTCCACGATCCGCTCCGACCCGCGCAGCCGCGTCATCGTCGAGTCGACCTGCCAGATGGCGCATGCGATGGGGCTGCGGCTCGTGGCCGAGGGCGTCGAGGACGCCGCCACGGGTGACGAGCTCGCCGCGATGGGCGTCGACATCCTGCAGGGGTACGACGTGGCGAGGCCGATGCCGGCCGACCAGGTCGAGGGGTGGGTCCGGCGGTGGGCCGCGCGCATGGAGGAACGCCCCACGGTCTGACGCGTCCCAGCGCTCCTGGCTCGGGGGCGCAGCATGCCCTGTCAGCTGACCAACTCGCGGGGAACCGCGATGACGTCGACGAGCGCGCCGTTGCGGACCACGGTGAGCTCCATGGACCGCCCGATGGCGTCCTCGACCATCAGCCGCTGCAGGTCGCCGCTGGTGCTGACCGGCGTTCCGTCCACGGCCAGCAGCAGGTCCCCGGGGCGCAGCCCGGCGGCCGACGGGCTGCCCTCCACGACCTGGGCGACCCGGATGCCGGTACGTCGTCCGGTGCGGGCGGCCAGTGCCGGCGGCAGCGGGCTGGTGGTTCCGGCCAGGCCGAGGTAGGCCCGACGGACCTTCCGGTCCCGGATGAGCGCACCGATGATGCGACGGGTCGTGGCGTTGACCGGTACGGCCAGGCCCAGCCCGATCCCCGCGACGGCCGTGTTGATGCCGATGACCTGGCCGGTGCTGTCCGCCAGCGCGCCGCCGGAGTTGCCGGGGTTGAGGGCGGCGTCGGTCTGGATCACGTCCTCGACGACGCGGACCGCGTTCCCGTCGCGGGTCGGCAGCGACCGGCCCAGCGCGCTGACCACGCCGGCCGTGACGCTGCCGGCCAGACCGAGAGGGCTGCCGACCGCCACGACGAGCTGGCCGACCCGCAGGCCGGAGGCGTCGCCGAGCACGGCAGGGGGAGGGGTGGCGCCCTGGGCGCGCAGGACGGCGAGGTCGGAGAGCGCGTCGCGGCCGACCACGGCGAACCGGGTCTCCGTGCCGTCGGTGAAGGCCGCCGTACCGCCGTCCACCCCGGTGACCACGTGGGCGCTGGTCAGCAGGAACCCGTCGTCGCTCAGGACGACGGCCGAGCCGGCGCCCTCGCCCCGCCGGCTGGTGACGCGCAGGCTGGCCACCGCCGGCAGCAGGGTCTCCGCCACGGCGATGATCACCTTCGAGTAGGCGTCGAGTGGTTCGTCCGGCACCATCTGGCACCCCCTGCACAACGGATGATTACGTCGTTACATCCAACCGGGGAAGACGGTCGATGCTTCCCGGTCCACAGCCTGCGCGCCGGTCCGTTCCCCGTCGCCGCTGTCGCTTAGCGTCGTCGTGTGAGCACTCCGGCCCCGGCGACCCGCGACGCCCAGCGCGCCCGCGTCTACCGCGCCGAGGACGCCTGGGCGGCCCAGCTCGACGCGGCCCGCCGTGGCGCCACGCTGGCCACCGTCGGCGGCAGCAGCCTGCTGCTCCCGGCCGAGCGGCGTTTCGGCACGTTGGAGACCGCGGCCGAGTACGCCGGCCGCGCCCTCGCGCTGCCCGACGTGATCGTTGTCGCCGGTGCGCTGCCGGCGCCGGGCCTGCGCGTCCGGCGGGGCCTGACCCGGGCGCACTGGGAGCCGCCGGGGGTGATCGCGCTGCCGGTGCCGGTCCACGGTGAGCCGTGGGCGCTGCGCGAGACGGTGTTGCTGCACGAGCTGGCGCACCACGTCGGCGCGCTGACCGGCCGGTCGGCAGGGCACGCGGCGCCCTTTCCGGCGCTGGTCCTGCTCCTGGTCGGTGCCGTCCTGGGGGAGCAGGCCGCGTTCAGCCTGCGGGTGCACTACGGCGAACAACACGTGGAGGTGGGAGCGCTGTGACCGGTCCGGAGCCGGACGACCGGCTCGTCGACAAGGTCGGCAAGTTGCTGGCCCAGGCGGAGGGCACCGACAACGAGCACGAGGCCGCGGCCTTCGTCGAGCGCGCCCAGCAGCTGGCCACCGCGCACGCGGTCGACCTGGAGCGGGCCAGGGCCCGCCAGCGCGACCGGCACCGCCGCGGTGGGAGCGAGCCACTGGTGCAGGAACGCATCGACGTGGGCGTGCGCGGGCGGCGCGGCAACCGGCACCGCGTACTGCTCTACACGGCGGTTGCGGGCCCCAACGACGTCCTGGTCAACGTCGCGAACGACAGCACCTTCGTGCTCGGCTTCGGTCACCGTGCGGACCTCGACGTCGTGGAGCGGCTCTGGGCCTCGTTGGCGGTGCAGATGACGGCATCCGCCCAGCGCCGGCTCGACGACGGGGAGCACCGCCGGCACCGCGTACCGGCCGTGACCTGGCGGCTGTCGTTCTACGACGGGTTCATCGCGGCCGTCGCGGAGCGCCTCGCCGCGGCACGGGCCCGGGTCGTGGCGCACGAACCCGTCCCGGCCGCGGCCGGCGAGCCCTCCGCTGCGCTCGTCCTCCGGGAGAAGGCCGAGCGGGTCAAGGACTTCTACACCGCCACCTCCCAGGCGCGCGGGAGCTGGCGGGGCACCTGGAGCGGGCGCACCGCCCAGAGCGGCCGTGCCCGCGAGGCCGGGCAGAACGACGGCCACCGGGCCGACATCGGCCAGGACCGGCTGCGCCAGCGGGGGCAGATCGGCGCCTGACCGGCGGTCACGGGTGCGCCCCCTCCCCGCCGCCATGGACGACAGGATCGAGCGGAACCAGGCGGAGAACCAGCCCTAGGCCGCCGGCAGCCGTTCATCGGGCCGCAGGCGATCCTGGACACCCGCCAGATGAGCGACGTGCTGGGCGCGACATCCGCCGAGCTCAGAGGTCGAGCGTCACAGAACCTTCGTCCCGTACATCTCGCCGAGGGGGTCGGCGATGAGTTCCACGCGGGCGCCGTCGGGGTCGCGGAAGTACACGGACACCTCGCTGTGCACGACGTGCT
>JAOPWV010000022.1 GCA_025965475.1 Frankiales bacterium
CGGCGGCACGGCGGACCAGCTGGGCGTCCAGCGCGGCCCACGCCGCGTCCACCCGCGCGTGCAGCCGGTCGAGGCGACCCGCGGTCCAGGTGACGTACGCGGCCAGGAGCACGACGACCGCCGCCAGGACGACGGCGAGCGTCACGGGATCGTCCGGCTGAACCACCGGCGCAGCGCCGCGCTCAGCCGGCTCGGGTCGTCGTCGGTCTCGGCGAGGTCCGCCGCGAACGCGTCGACGGAGTGATCGACGCCGACCGGGCTGACCGCCGGAACCGCCGCGGCCACCGTTTCGTAGACCTCGACGATGCGGGCGGTGACCGTCGACCAGTCGTACGCCTGGACAGCCGTCCGCCCGGCCTCGGCCAGGTCGCGCTGCCGCTCCGGGTCGTCGAGCAGTTCGGCGAGGCCGATCGCGAGCGCGGCCGGGTCGGCGACCGGGACGAGGACGCCGGCCTTGCCGTCCTCGAGCACCCGGCGGAACGCTTCCAGGTCCGCCGCCACGACTGGCGTTCCCGTGGCCATCGCCTCGATGAGCACGATGCCGAACGACTCGCCGTGCGTGTTGGGGGCGCAGTAGACATCCGCGCTGGCGTAGACCCGGGGCTTGTCGGCGTCGCTCACGAGCCCGAGCAGCTGCACGTGGGAGCGCAGGGACACGGGGACCGCCTCCCGGACCTGGTCGACGTCGCCCGGACCGGCCACCAGCACACGCACGTCGGGTACGCGCTCAACGAGCTCGGGCAGCGCCTCCAGCAGCACGGCCAGCCCCTTGCGCGGCTCGTCGATCCGGCCGAGGAAGGCGACCGTCGGGCCGGCCGGTTGGTCCGGGAGCGGCCGCGCGTCCGCGAACCGCTCGACGTCCACGCCGTTGGGGATCAGGACGGCGTCCCCGCCCAGGTGCTCGACGACGACCCGGCGGGCCGCAGGCGAGACCGCGATCCGGCCGGTGATCTTCTCCAGACCGGGTTGCAGCACCGAACCGAAGACCTGCAGGGCCCGGGACCGTGCCGTGGCGGTGTGGAAGGTCGCCACCATCGGCCCGCTGGCGGCGAAGCAGGCCAGCATCGACAGGCTGGGCACCGTCGGCTCGTGGATGTGCAGCACGTCGAAGTGCCCGTCACGCAGCCACCGTCGGGTCCGCGCGAGCGACAGCGGCCCGAAGGCGAGCCGCGCCACCGAGCCGTTGTAGGGCACCGGCACCGTCCCGCCCGCAGAGACGACGTACGGCGGCAGGTCGGCCTCGTCCGGATCGTCGACGGGCGTCAGGACCGACACCTCGTGGCCGAGCCCGATCAGGCTCTCGGCGAGGTCGCGCACGTGGGCCTGCACGCCGCCCGGGACGTCCCACGTGTAGGGGCAGACGAGGCCGACCCTCACGGCTGCGGGGCCTTGCGGGGGTCGTTCGGAGCGAGATCGTCCAGCCAGAGCCGCTGCAGCATGTGCCAGTCGGCCGGGTACCGCGCGATGCCGTCGGCGAACGCGTCCGCCATGGCCTGCGTCATCGTCGGGACGTCGCTGGCCGGCACCTCCTCGAAGAACTCGACCTGCCAGCCGTCCGGCCGGAAGGCCAGGTGCACCGGCACCAGCGCCGCGCCGGTCCGCAGGGCCAGCGAGGCGGGGCCGGCCGGCATGCGGGCGGTGGCGCCGAAGAACGTCACGTCCACGCCGCGCGGGGTGAGGTCCCGGTCGGCGAGCAGGCAGAGCGCACGGCCAGCCTCCAGACGCTCGACGAGGACGTCGTACGCCGGGCGGTCGCCACCCGTGAGTGGCAGGACCTCCATGCCGAGGGACTCGCGGAAGGCCACGAACCTGTCATACAGCGAGGCGGGCTCGAGCCGCTCCGCGACGGTCGTGAACGGCACCCCGTTCGCCACGAACCAGGCGCCCGCCTGGTCCCAGTTGCCGGTGTGCGGCAGAGCGAACACGACGCCGCGGCCCGACTTCACCGCGGCCCGCATACGGTCCTCGTGGAGCGCGAGCATCCCGTCCAGAAGGACCTGCCTGGGCGTCACGGGCAGGCGGAACACCTCGCGCCAGTAGCGGGCGTAGGACCGCAGCGCGTCGCGGGTGAGCGCGTCGAGCTCGGTCCCGTCTGTTCCGACGACCCGCGCCAGGTTGCTGCGCAGCCGGGCCACACCCTTGCCGCCGCGCCGGTGGGCCAGGTCGGCGCCGGCCTCGAACAGCGCACGGGCCGTCCCCTCCGGCAGGGCGCGGACCAGCGCCCAGCCGGCGGCGTACGACGCGTCGGTGGCGCGGCCGGCGAGCAGGCCGGCCACCCGGCCCGGGAGCGCGCTCACGCCTAGCCCGCGGAGCGTGAGGCCTGGCGGCGGACCTCGACCAACCGCTGGCCGACGGTGACGGCGGAGAGCACGGCCAGCACCCAGAGCATGATCGGCAACCCGATCGGCAGGCCCAGCCCGGCCAGCCCGGTGCCCGCGAGCACGAGGATCAGCCGCTCCGTCCGCTCGGCGATGCCCACGTTGCAGGTCATCCCGAGACCCTCGGCCCGCGCCTTGATGTACGAGGTCAGCACGCCGGCGACCAGGCAGAACAGCGCCACGCACAGCAGCACGAGGCTGCCCCCGCGGCCGGCGTACCAGATGACCAGGGCGGAGAAGACCGAGGCATCGGCGATGCGGTCCATCGTCGAGTCGAGGAAGGCGCCCCAGCGGGTCGAGGCCCCGCGCATCCGGGCCATCGTCCCGTCGAGCGCGTCGGTCAGCACCGACAGCGTCACGACGACGCTGCCCCAGAAGAAGTGACCGCGAGCGAGCAGCGCCAGCGAACCGGCGACCGCGCCGACCGTGCCGGCGACCGTGACCATGTCGGGCGTGATGCCGAGCCGGAGGAGGCGGGCGGCCAGCGGGCCGACGACCCGGCCGACCACCGGGCGCAGGTTGAGCATCGAGATCCGTCCACTCGCAGGGTTTCGTTGTCCGGGGACCATAGTGGCCATCGGTCCGGGCCTGACCCTTGTGGCCGCTGCATCGTGGCGGGAGGCTGTCCGTCAGGCTGTGTGTTCGTCGTCGAAGTCCTACCGGAGGTTGAAGTGAAGAAGGAGGCCGGCAAGGACGCAGGCAGGGCACCGGCGCCGCGGGAGGCGGACAAGGTCCGCAACGTCGTGCTCGTCGGGCACGCCGGTGCGGGCAAGACCACCTTGGTCGAGGCGCTGCTCGCCCGCACCGGGACGATCCTGCGCGCCGGACGCGTCGAGGACGGCACGACGGTGTCCGACAGCGACGACGTCGAGGTCCGCCAGCAGCGGTCGGTCTCGCTGTCGCTCGCGCCGCTGGAGTTCAACGGCATCAAGGTCAACCTGCTCGACACACCGGGCTACGCGGACTTCGTCGGGGAGCTGCGGGCCGGGCTGCGGGCCGCCGACGCCGCCCTGTTCGTCGTCTCGGCCGTCGACGGTATCGACGCCCTGACCTCCGCGCTGTGGGAGGAGTGCGCGACGGTGGGCATGCCACGGGCCGTCGTCGTCACGCAGCTCGACCGGCCACGGGCCGACTTCGACGAGGCCGTGGCGATCTGCCAGCGGGTCTTCGGTGAGGGTGTGCAGCCGCTGTACCTCCCCATGCACGCGGACGACGAGTCGGTCGGCGGCCTGATCGGCCTGCTGTCCCAGCGTGTCTACGACTGGTCGTCGGGCGAGCGGGTGGAGCGCGACCCCGACCCGCAGCACCTGCCGCTGATCGAGAACACCCGCGCCGCGCTCATCGAGGGGATCATCGCCGAGAGCGAGGACGAGTCCCTGATGGACCGCTACCTCGCCGGCGAGGACATCGACGCCAAGGTCCTCATCGGCGACCTCGAGACCGCGGTCGCCCGCGGGTCGTTCTACCCGGTGCTCGCCGTGGCGCCGCTGACGCTGCTCGGCACCGACGAACTGCTCGAGGTGCTCACCGCCGCCTTCCCGACACCGTTGGAGCACCCCTGCCCGCCGGTGTCGCGCCCCGACGGCTCCCCCGCCGCGCCGATCTCCTGCGACCCCGACGGGCCGCTGGTGGCGGAGGTCGTGAAGACCACCACCGACCCGTACCTCGGCCGGGTCTCGCTCGTCCGGGTCTTCTCCGGCACCCTCCGCCCCGACCTGCCGGTGCACGTGTCCGGCCACGGGGGCGCGGAGCGCGGGCATCCGGACCACGACATCGACGAGCGCGTCGGTGCGCTCGCCATCCCGCTGGGAGCGACCCTGCGGCACGTCTCGCACGCGCCGGCGGGCGACCTGTGCACGGTGGCCCGGCTGGCCTCGGCCGAGACCGGCGACACGTTGTCCTCGCGGGAGGACCCACTCCTCGTCCACCCCTGGGAGCTGCCCGAGCCACAGCTGCCAGTGGCCATCGAGGCCGTGTCACGGGCCGATGAGGACAAGCTCGGGACCGCGCTGGGCCGGCTCGTGGCGGAGGACCCGACGGTCCGGTTGGAGCGCAACGCGGAGACCGGCCAGCTGCTGCTGTGGTGCGTCGGCGAGGCCCATGCCGAGGTGCTGCTGGATCGGCTGCGCAGCAGGCACGGTGTCGCGGTGACCACCACCGATGTGAAGGTCGCACTCCGGGAAACCCTCGCCGGACCGGTCACCGTCACCGGCCGCCACGTGAAGCAGTCCGGCGGGCACGGGCAGTACGCCGTCACCGTCCTGGAGATCGAGCCGCTGCCGGCGGGTTCCGGGCTCGTGTTCGACACCCGCGTCGTGGGGGGTGCCGTCCCGAGTCAGTTCCACAGCAGCGTCGAGAAGGGCGTGCGCGCCCAGATGGAGCGCGGCCTGACCAGCGGCCGGCCGCTGGTCGACCTGAAGGTGACGCTCGTGGACGGGAAGGCGCACTCGGTCGACTCGTCCGACGCCGCGTTCCAGGCCGCCGGTGCGCTCGCCCTGCGGGACGCCGCGGCGGGCGCCGGCGTCGAGGTGCTCGAACCGGTCGCGGAGATCGAGGTCATGGTGCCTGCCGCGTTCGTGGGGTCGGCGATGAGCGACCTGTCCGGCCGCCGGGCCCGGGTGACGGGCAGCGACCCGGTCGGCGAGCTCGACGAGCGCACCGTGGTCCGCGCCGAGGTCCCCGAGCACGAGCTGCTGCACTACGCGACCGACCTGCGGTCGCTGTCCCACGGGACCGGGACGTACACGCGGCGCTACCTGCGCCACGAGCCGATGCCGTCCCACCTGGTCCCCGCGGCGACGTAGCGGGGTCCGAGGCGCGGCGGCATCGGCTCGTGGCTCGGGAGCCACAGCTACCCGGACGCAAGCAGCCGCCCACCCGCGCCACGCCCGTTGCGTCCGGCCCATCGTGGCTCGGGAGCCACAGCCACCCGGACGCAAGCAGCCGCCCACCCGAGCCACGCCCGTTGCGTCCGGCCGATCGTGGCTCGGGAGCCACAGCTACCCGGACGCAAGCAGCCGCCCACCCGCGCTACGCCCGTTGCAGCCGGCCCGTCGACCGGAACCGGTCATGGCCACCGAATCGGCTCAGGGACGGCAGGTGACACGCACGACCGTCGCCTTTACGGAACT
>JAOPWV010000053.1 GCA_025965475.1 Frankiales bacterium
TGCACGTACGCGCCATCCGGTCGGGGCAGGCGCAGGGAGGGGCCGTCCAGGGTCCACCAGGGGCCGAGCGCGGCGTACTCGACGCCGCTCATGCGCCGACCCCCGCGAGCTCGTCGAGGGTGCTGTCCCAGGAGGCGCGTGCACCGATCGCCTGGCGGTACCGCAGCAGCGATCGGGGTGAGTTCATGGCCAGGGCGCCGACCAGCCGCTCCTCGCGGCCGTAGAGAGCGACCCGTTCGCGACCGTCGCCCGCGGGCGGCAGCAGGTGCACGTCGTCGCCGGCCCGGGTCCGGCCGGCGAACTGGATCCGCGTGTCGTACTGGTCGCTCCAGAAGTACGGCACCGGCGCATAGTCCGCCAGCGGTGCGCCTGCGCCGCCGGCCAGGTACGCCTGGACGTTCGCGGCCACCACGGCAGCCTGCTCGGCCGCATTGGTCCAGTGCTCGATGCGCATGACCTCGTCGAACAGCGGGTTGTACCAACGTGCGACGTCACCGACGGCGAACACGCCCGTCCCCGCCGAGCAGTGGCGGTCGCAGAGCACGCCGTTGTCCAGGGTCAGGCCCGAGCCGGCCAGCCAGTCGGTCGACGGCTGCGTGCCGACGCCGAGAACCACGACGTCCGCGGCGACCTCGCTGCCGTCGCTCAGGCGCACCGACTCCACCCGGGTGCCACCGTCGATGCCGGCGACGCCCGTACCGGACCGCACGGTCACGCCCCGTTCGACATGGAGCTGCGTCACGAGTTCACCGACACGCCCGCCCAGGATCGGGGCGAGCGGCGCGGCGGCGGCCTCGACGAGCGTCACCTCCAGGCCCAGCGCCCGCGCGGCGGCGGCGACCTCACAGCCGATGAACCCGCCACCGACGACCACGATCCGGCGCGCCGTGGCCAGGGCCGCCCGGACAGCTACCGCGTCGTCGAGTGACCGGAGGTAGTGGACGCCGGCGAGGCCGGCGCCGATCTGCAGACGCCGGGCTCCACAACCGGTGGCCAGCACGAGGGCGTCGAAGCGCAGCGTGTCGCCGTCGTCCAGCTCGAGCCGCGCCTCGGGAACGTCCAGCGAGACCGCGCGCCGGCCGAGCCGGAAGTCCGCCCCCAGCGCCGCGAGTTGTTCGGCACCGCGTAGGGCCAGGGCGGTGGGCTCGGCCTTCCCAAGCAGGACCTGCTTGGACAGGGCGGGCCGGTCATAGGGCGCATGCGGTTCATCGCCCACGACCGTCAGGGCGCCGTCGTACCCCTTCTTGCGCAGCTGCTCGACGGTACGCAGGCCACCGGGCCCGGCGCCGACGACCACGACCTGGCGCGGGGCCATGTCAGGCCACCGTCGTGATGGCCTCGGTCGGGCACTCGTCGATGGCCCGGTCGATTGCTGGACGTAGCGCCTCGTCGGGCTCTGTGACGAGCGCGACGGCGAGGTTGGAGACGTCGTCGAGGGCGAAGACGTCAGGTGCCGCAAGGACGCAGTTGCCGTAGCCGCAGCACTTGCCGAGGTCGATGTGGATCTGCACGCGCTTCTTCCCAGGGTCGTTGATCAGGCTTGTGAGGTCGAGGTTTCGGCGGAAGCCTGGTCGGGCGCGGTCCGCTCCGCCGCGACGAGGCGCTCGACGATGCGGCGCGCCCGCAGCGGGCCACCGTCGACCTTCATGTTGAGCTCGACCGGATAGCTCGGCTCGTAGGCCGAGATCACACCTTCGATGGCCTCGCAGGCGTCGACATCCTGGCCGAACACGTTCCGGCCGCCATGGGTCCACAACGCATCGACCTCGGCGTCGTCGACGTTGTAGGCGCGTGAGACCAGCCAGAAGTAGTGCGTGCTGGTGCGGCGCTCCGGCGTGATGCAGTGGAGGACGACGTGCTCGCAGAGCTCCTCGTGCCCGCCGCCGGCCGGCTTGGCGGAGACATGCGTGACGTGGAAGCTCGGCGCGGTGAAGGCGGCGACCTGGCCGCGGTCGATCCGTCCTGACACGCCCATCACCTTGGTGAAGAACGGCGGGCAGTCGACGTCGTTCATCTCGCGCGTGGCGCGCACCCAGGTGTCGCCGAACTCGGTGGTGACCGGGAGCTCGGCGATCGCCTCGCTGCCGATCGAGTCGGGGTGCAGGAACGTGAGGTGCGACAGGTCGAGCAGGTTCTCGTTGAGCAGCTGGGCCCGCGCCTTCATCGGCAGCAGCCCGCCGATGGTCTTGCGGCTGGCGTCGTTGAGCCAGTGGTGGTCGGGGAGTGCGGAAGGGTCGGCCATTTCGGGCTCACCCATCCAGATCCAGACCAGGCCGCCGCTCTCGACCAGCGGGTAGCTGCGCACCCGGCAGGCCGGCGGGACGAAGTCCTGGGAGGGGATGCGGACCGCGCGGCCGTCGGTGTCGTAGGTGATGCCGTGGTAGCCGCACTCCAGCTTGTCCTCGCGCAGTCGGCCCTTGGACAACGGCATCTGCCGGTGGATGCAGCGGTCGACCATGGCCACCGGCGCGCCGTCGAGCCGGCGGTACAGGCAGATCGGGTCGTCCATGATCCAGCGCGACATCAGCTCGCGGCTGACTTCCTGGCTCATGGCCGCCACGTACCACGCGTTGCGGGGAAATTCGACGGGATACACAAGCCCTCCTGGACCGCTCGTTGGACAGCCCGAGCCTGCCGCATTCCGCACAGTTGTGCAACATACAAGTCAACGAATCTCCCAGAGAGGACAAGCCGACCATCGGCAGCGTTCGCCGGGTACGGCGGCGCGCACTTGACGCAGCTCTCCCGCCGTGCGTACTGTCCTATTGGCAGGACATCACGTCTCCCTTGGTGGTCATACATATGAAGTTCGGTTCGTCCTTCACGGTGCCGGCAGCCAGCACGACGGTCTTCGATCTCTTCCTCGACGCACCCACGATGCGCGCGTGCATCCCGGGCTGCGAGGAGCTGGAGCGCACCGACGAGACCCACTTTCGCGGCCGACTCGTCAACACGATCGCCCACGTGCGCTTCAACGCCGCGTTCTCGGCG
The DNA here is from genome assembly GCA_025965475.1 of Frankiales bacterium. Classification (GTDB taxonomy): domain Bacteria; phylum Actinomycetota; class Actinomycetes; order Mycobacteriales; family SCTD01; genus RYN-124. Next base: position 2,992 of record JAOPWV010000053.1, read on the forward strand.
GAGATCGTGGGCCTGGACGCGCCACACGAGGTGCGCGCCGTCCTGCAAGGCGAGGACCAGCGGCTGGGCAGCTCGATCAAGGTCCAGGCCACGCTCACGGTGCAGCCGGACGGAGACGGGTCGCTGGTGACCTACGCCATGGAGCTCGCGCTCTGGGGCAAGCTCGGCCGCCTCGGGGAGTCGATCGTCCAGCGTCGCACCGTGGAGGTGGAGCGCCAGTTCGTCGAGGCCTTCACCCGCGCCTGCACCGCGGGCCCGGTCGAGCTGCCGGCTCCGGTGTCGGTCGGCGCCCGAGGCTCCGAGGGCGCGGTGTCCGCGCCGCCGAGCGCTCCCCCCGCACCGGTCCGGTCCGCCCCCGAGCGGCGGATGTCGCCGCTGCGCCGGCTCCTGGCCTGGTTCCGCGGACGGGGTGCCCGCTGATGCCGGTCCTCCACCAGCCCCGTGACCTCGACGAGGCCTGCACGCTGCTCGCCGAGCTCGACGACCCGATGGTCTACGGCGGCGGCACCGCGATCCAGATCCTGCTCAAGCAGGGGCTGCTGTTCGCGGAGAACCTCGTCGACCTGTCGTTCGTCCCGGGTCTTACCGCGATCGAGGCGACGGCGACGGGCATCCGCGTCGGCGCGATGACCCCGCTGCGCCGCATGGAGACGGACGCACAGGTGGCCGGCGTCGTACCGCTGGCCGCCGCGACCTACGGCCACGTCGCGAACCCCCGGGTGCGCAACACCGCGTCAGTCGGGGGCAACATCGCCCACGGCGACTACCGGCTCGATCCGCCGACGGCTCTGCTCGCCCTCGACGCCCAGGTCGAGCTGCGTTCCGCGCACGGTCAGCGCCGCGTCCCGGTCCGCGATTTTTTCGTGGACTTCCAGCTCACCGCGGTCGAGCACGGCGAACTCATCACGGCCATCGAGATCCCGGCGCAGCCGGCCGGCTCCGCTTCGAGCTACGTCAAGCTGAGCAGCCTGGGGGAGAACGACTGGCCCAGCGCCTCCGCCGCCGCGCTGCTGGTCACCGAGGCCGGACGCCGCACCCTGCGGCTCGGCATCGGCGCGCTGGCGCCGATCCCCCAGTTCGTCAGCGTGGACGTCTCAGGGCACGACCTCGAGACCACCGTCGAGGCGGCCAAGGCGGCCGCGGATCCGCTGATCGACCCGATCCCCGACGTACGCGGCAGCGTGACCTACAAGAGGCGGCTCGGGCTCGTCGCCGTCGAGGATGCCGTGCGCCGGGCATGGAAGGACCAGGACGATGACTGAAACCGCACTTCGCGAGGGCGGGGAAGAGCCCGCTGTCGGCGCCCGCTGGCAGCGCGCCGCTGCCCGCGGCAAGGTCCGCGGTACCACCAAGTACGTGGCCGACCTGCCCGTACCGCCGTGCGCGCAGGTGGCGGTGTACCGCAGCACCCGGCCGCACGCCCGCATCCTCGCAGTCGACGTCACGCAGGCCGCGGCGCTTCCCGGCGTGCAGGCCGTCGTCACCGGGCAGGACCTGTTCGCGCTGCTCGGCGAGCGGCTGCTCACCGGACCGGCGTTCGCGGACCAGCCGGCGCTCGCGTACGACCGCGTGCGCTACGTCGGTGAGCCGGTCGCCGCGGTGCTCGCCCGCGACCTGGCCACCGCCCGTGCGGCCGTCGACCTGATCGCGGTCGAGTACGAGGACCTCGAGCCGGTCTACGACGTGGAGACCGCGCTGAAGGGCGAGTTCTTCGTCCACGACGTGCTGCGCCCGTCGAGCGTCTTCGGCGACCTGAGTCACCTGCGCGGCAAGAGGGACACCAACGTCTGCTACGAGTACAACCTGCGCACGGGCGACGTGGACGCGGTGCCGACCGACGGGGTCACGACGGTCTCCGGCGAGTTCTGGAGCCCGCCGGTCGCGCACGTGCCGATCGAGCTGCCGTGCACGACGGCGTGGGTGGAGGACGACCGGCTCGAGATCCTCACGACCACGCAGACGCCGTCCTACGTCCGCCAGGCCGTCGCCGATCTCCTCGATCTCCCACTGAACAAGGTGCGCGTGCGCACCTCCGTGCTCGGCGGAAGCTTCGGCTCGAAGATGTACGACCGGCTCGAACCGCTCGCCGCGGCGCTCGCCTGGTCGCAGCAGACCGCTGTGCGCCTGGTCGCGACGCGCGAGGAGGCCTTCCTGCTCACCACCCGCCACGGCGCGGGCGTCACCAGCAGCATGTCCGCGGATGCCGACGGCAACATCGTCGCAGCGACGGCCGATGTCGCCTACGACACCGGCGCCTTCGCCGACGTCGGCCCGCGGATCACGGCCAAGTCCGGCATGGTCGCGGCCGGCCCCTACCGCGTCGAGAACGCCTGGATCCGCTCCCGCTGCATCTACACGAACAAGCCGTCCGCCGGCCCGTTCCGCGGCTTCGGGGTCCCCCAGGTCACGTGGTCGCACGAGTCGCTGGTGGACGAGCTCGCCCGCGAGCTGGGGGAGGACCCGGCCGAGTTCCGCCGCCGCCACCTGCTCCGCGAGGGCGACGAGGCGCCGATGGGCACGGTGATGCACAGCGCGGACTTCGTCGGCTGCCTGGACGCCGTCACCGACGAGATCGGGTGGACGACGCCGTACGAGAAGGGCGAGGGCCGCTGGCGGCGCGGGCGCGGGGTCGCGGTCGGCATGAAGGCGGTGCTCACGCCGACGATCGCGAACGCGGTGATCCAGCTCAACCAGGACGGCTCCGCGACCCTGATGATCAGCACCGTCGACATGGGTCAGGGCAGCGACACGATCATGCCGCAGATCGTCGCCGAGGTGCTCCACCTCGATGAGGGCAGCGTGCGGGTCGTCGCGGCGGACACCGACACGACGCCGTACGACACGATCACCGCAGGCAGCCGGTCCACCTACCACACCGGCAACGCCGTCAGGGCCGCCGCCGAGAAGATGCGCGACAAGCTCGTAGACCTCGCCGCCCAGCGCCTCGGCGTGGCCGCCAGCGACTGCAAGGTCACCTCGGGGGGCGTCATGAGTACGACCGCGCAGGAGACCGTGTCGATCTCCGACCTGATGCACGGCCATTTCGGTGCCCGCGGGACGACGCTCACGGCGGAGGCGAACTTCACCACGAGCTGGCAGCCGTACGACCACGAGACCGGACGGTCTCGACAGGTCACGGAGCACTGGTTTGCCGGCGCCGTCGCGGTGGAGATCCTGGTCGACACCATGACCGGCCGCGTCAAGGTCGAGCAGCTCGCCGTGGCCGGCGACGTGGGCAGGGCGATCAACCCCACGCTGGTCGAGCAGCAACTCACCGGCGCCGCCATCATGGGCATCGGCCACGCGCTGTTCGACGAACTGGTCTTCGACCAGGGCCAGATCGTCAACGGCACGCTTCTCGACTATCAGCTCCCCTCGGTCCGCGACGTGCCGGCAAAGCTCACGGCCCACGTCATCGAGAGTGCGCACCGCACCGGCCCGTTCGGTGCGAAGGGTGTCGGGGAGACAGGAATCCTCGCCATCGCACCCGCCATCGCCAATGCGGTGCGGGACGCGGTCGGGGTGCGGATCACCCGGCTGCCGCTCAGCCCCGAGCGGGTTCTCGAGGCCATGACCGAGGCGGGAGTCTCCTAGTGCGCATGCTCAATCTGACCGTCAATGGCCGCGTCCACGACGTGCCGGTCGACGACAACGAACTGCTGCTCGACGTGCTCCGCACCAAGGTGGGTTGCACCAGCGTCCGCGAGGGGTGTGGTGTCGGCGCCTGCGGTGCGTGCACCGTTCTGGTCGACGGACGCAGCGTCAGCAGCTGCCTGGCCCTGGCCGTGCGTCATGATGGCGCGGAGATCGTCACGGCCGACGGCCTGCCGGGGGACGACGCCGTAGTCGAGGCGTTCGTCGAGTGCGGCGCGATGCAGTGCGGCTACTGCATCCCCGGCTTCGTGCTCATGACGCACGAACTGCTGGCGGAGAACCCGCAACCGGATGCCGAGCAGATCGCCGCGCATCTGGAGGGCAACATCTGCCGATGCGGCACCTACCCCGAGATCTGCGCCGCGGTGACCTCCGCCGCCGCACGAGGGGCTCGGCTGTGAAGGTCGAGACACCGGCCGGCGCGCTGAACGTGCGCACGACCGGTAACGGGAATGTCGCTGTGCTCGTTCTGCATCCCCTGGCGCTGTCTGGGGAGGTGTGGGCGCCGATGGCGGCCGCGCTCGGTGCGGAGTTCACCGTGCTCGCGCTCGATGCCCGGGGGCACGGCGACTCGCAGTGGGACGGGAAGCCCTTCACCGTCGAGGAGCTCGCGGACGATGCGGCAGCCGCCATCCGGGCGCACGGCTCGGGCCCGGTCGGCGTCGTCGGCATGTCGATGGGCGGCAGTACGGCGGTCAGCCTCGCCATCCGCTACCCGGACCTGGTCGATCGTCTCGTGCTCGCCGACGCCACCGCCTGTTACGGGCCGGACCGCGTCGAGGCCTGGGCCGAGCGGGCGCGCGGAGCAGCCTCGAAGACGCGGGAGGAGCAGATCCCCTTCCAGCTGACCCGTTGGTTCTCCGACGGGTTCAACGCCGACCACGGCGACGAGGCACAGCGGGTCGTGGACATCTTCCTGGCCACCGACCGCTACGCCCACGCGGCGGCGTGTGAGGCGTTGGGCGGATTCGACGCCTCGGTGGAGCTACGCAACATCACCGCGCCCACGCTGGTCCTGGTCGGGGACGAGGACTACGCGACGCCACCGTCGATGGCCGAGGAGCTCGCGGCCGGCATCCCGGATGCGCGGCTCGAGCTGCTGCGGCAGACCCGGCATCTGAGCCTGGTCGAGCGTCCCGACGTCTGGCCGACCGTCGCGGCACACCTTCGCGGGACGGAGTAGAGCCGGTGTCCGAGGAACCGCTGCTGAGCCTGCGCCGCTTCATCGAGGACATCGAGAAGGCGGGGGAGCTGCGGCACGTCCGCGGTGCCCACTGGGATCTCGAGATCGGGGCGATCGCCGAACTGAGCTACCGCGCCCGCACACCGATGGCTTTGCTGTTCGACGACATCCAGGGCTACCGGAGCGGGCAGCGCGTGCTGACCGGGTCCACCGGCTCGGCCGAGCGGCTCGCCCGCACCCTGCGCCTCGGGGAGGGCCTCGACGACGCCGGCGTCGTCGAAGCCCTTCGTGGCAAGCCCTCGATCTGGGCCGCCGCGGCAGCGCAGTACCCCGTCCGACCCGTGTCGTCCGCGCCGTTCCACGAGAACGTCGTCGAGGGCGATGACGTCAATCTGCTCGACTTCCCCGTCCCGCGATGGCACGCGCACGACGGCGGGCGCTTCATCGGCACGGGCTGTCTGGTCGTGACCAGCGACCCGGAGACCGGTGTGCACAACGGCGGCTGCTACCGGATGCAGGTGCAGGACGACGGCAAGGCCACGACGATCGCCGCGGTGCCCGGTAAGCACGGTGCACAGAACATCGAGCGCTGGTTCGCCCGGGAGGGCCGCGCGCCCGTCACGGTGTCCTTCGGGCACGACCCGCTACTGCTCGTACTCGGTGGAACCGAGGTGCCGGGCGGTGTGTCCGAGCTGGCATACGCCGGAGCGGTGCTCGGCGAGTCCGTGCCGGTGGTCATGGGCGAGGAGACCGGCCTGCCGATTCCGGCCGGCGCCGAAATCGCCGCCGAGGGCTGGCTGACCCCGGACAACCGCCGCGTCGAGGGGCCGTTCGGGGAGTGGACCGGCTACTACGCAGGCAGTCCGCGGCCTGCACTGAACCTCACGATCACCAAGCTGTTCCACCGCGACGACCCGGTGCTGCTCGGTGCTCCTCCCGGCAAGCCCCCGCACGACTACTCGTACATGCGGACCGTGATGAAGTCGGCCATGATCGAGGACGCCCTGGTCAGCATGGGGGTCCCCGGCATCAAGGGCGCGTGGGCGCACGAGACCGGCGGCGGGCGGTTGTTCATCGCGGTCTCGATCGAGCAGCGCTACGCCGGGCACTCCCGGCAGGTCGGGTACCTCACGGCCCAGGCCCCCACGGCGGCCTACATGAACCGCTACGTGGTCGTCGTGGACGACGACATCGACCCGTCGGACCTCGGCGAGGTCGTCTGGGCCATGTCCACCCGCACCGATCCCGCGCAGGACATCGAGATCATGGGCAAGACGTGGGGCAGCAAGCTCGACCCCATGCTGGCCCCGGATGCCGCGCCGTACAACAGCAGGGCGGTGATCGACGCCTGCCGTCCCTGGGACCGGAAGGACACCTTTGCCAAGGTCGCGCAGAGCGACCCGGCGTACCTGCGTTCGGTGCTCGAAAAGTGGGGCACCGTCCTCGAGGGCTGAACCCTCTCGGCGCCCTCTCGGCCGCCTGATGCTCCCTGGGACCTGACCGGCCTGGTCAGGTCCCAGGTGATCAGGGCGCCGGACCGTCAGAGTGCGACCGGCGTCTCCCGCGCGGTGATCACCGGTCCGTGCCGCTGACGGCTGACCGCCGCGACCAGGGTGAGCGGGATGCTCACGGCGAGCGCGGCGAGGAATGCCGTGCGCACGTGGCCCCCGGCGATCAGGGAGCCGCCCACGAAGGCGCCGAGCGCATTGCCGGTGAACAGGGTCGTGGCGAACAGGGACACCGCCATCGCGCGCTGGGCCCCGCCGCTCTCGGTGATCCAGGTCTGCAGTGTCGAGTGCATCAGCGGCAGCGACGCGCCGAGCAGGGCGCTGGCGACAAGGACCGTGAACAGGTCGCGGTGCAGGCTCATCAGCGTGTACGTCGCGGCGGCGGAGAGCCCCCCGGCCGTGATCAGCGTGGCCGGGCTGAACCGGTGACCGAACGTCTTCACCAGGAACCCGAACCCCATGACGGAGACGCCGTACGCGGCGGTCACCGCACCGGCGGCGGACGTGCTCGCCCCGCCGAGCTGAAGCGTCGCCGGGAAGAACACGAGGAACCCGAGCAGGGCGAAGCCTTCGGCCATGCTGAGCCCCAGGATGAGCAGGGTGATGCGTCTCGACGTCACCTCTCGGAAGGCCGCCCGGAAGGGCGCGGCGGGCGCCCGTTGTGGTTCTGGCAGCGTCGCGATCAACACGGTCAGGGCCGCGGCCGCGATCGCGCCGAAGACGAAGACGAAGCGCCAGTGCAGGTACTGGGCAACCACGGCGGCGAAGACGGTGCCGGCGGCGGTGCCGACCGCGGTGCCGGTCATCAGGTCGGTCAGGGCGCCCTGTCGTTCCCGGAGCGGGACCGTGTCACCGATGTAGACCATCGCTGCAGGGATGGACGCCGCGAACGCCGCCCCGGCGATGGTCCGCGCGACCAGCAGCGAGATCAGCCCTGGCGCGATCGCCGCGCCGAGGCACGCCAGCGCGGCGATGGCCAGCGACAGTCGCATCGTCCGCACCCGGCCGAACCGGTCCGAGACGTTTCCCCAGACGGCCTGCAGGAGGCCGTACGCGAGGAAGTAGGCGGTCGCGACCAGCGTGACCCGGTCGAGGCTCTCGTGGAGGTCCTTGGCGAGGACCACGATCAGCGGCGCGATCGAGGCGCGGTCGAGTCCGCTGGTGAACGAGGTGGCCTGCAGGAGCCGGACCGTGCGCCGACCGGTGGCCGGGGGTGTTTCATCGGACATGGGGCAGTGGGTCCTCGACTAGGTGGGAACGGAGGCCGGTTCCTGCTCCGCCGTCGAGGCGGCATGGCCGAGCTGCCCGGTCCAGCGGTGGTAGAGGTCGTGCTCCACACGGCACAGGTCGAGCACCCGCCCCACCATGAAGTCCACCAGCTGTGCGACGTCACGCGCCCCGGCGTAGAACGCCGGGCTGGCCGGCATGATCGTGGCGCCTTCGCGGGCCAGCGCGGCGAGGTGGTCCAGGATGATCGGGCGCAGCGGCGCCTCCCGGACGAGCAGGACCAGCGGTCGCCGCTCCTTCAAGGTCACGTCACCCGCACGCTGCACCAGGTCCTTGCTGGTGCCCAGCGCGATGCCCGCGACGCAGGCGGTGGTGGCCGGCGCGACGATCATCCCCTTGGTCCGGTAGGAACCGCTGGCCGGACCGGCGGCCATGTCGGTCGGCGACCAGTACGCGATGCGGCTGACGTCGCAGCCCACCCAGGAGCCGACGTCCTCCCGCCAGTGGTTGTCGCGGATGCTGACGCCGACCTCGTCCAGCACCGTCAGCCGCGCCGCCTTGCTGAGCACCAGGTCGACGTCCTCGCCGGCGTTCAGGAGCGCGCGCAGCAGGGCCGCCGCGTACGGCGTGCCGCTCGCGCCCGTGACGCCCACCACCCAGGGCTCGCGGGGCGCGGTCACGCCATGCTCTCGGTGAGTTCCGCCTTCGGATAGCCGGGCGGGAAGGCGCCGCCGATGCGCCGGGTCACCCGCTCGGCGGCGGTCCTGAGCAGGGAGCCGACCTCCCGGACGTTCTCGCTGTGCAGCTCGCTGGAGAAGGCCAGGGTGCACACGACGAGCGACGGCCGGGCACTGGCGTCGAAGATGGCCGCGGCCGCAGCGCCCTGCGCGAGATCGAACTGCTGCACGCTGCGGCTGTATCCGTTCTGCCGCACCTTCTCGAGGACCGACCGCAGCTCGTCGGGATCGGTGACCGTGCTGTCGGTGAAGCGCTGCACGCCGCGCCGCCGGACCATGCGGTCGAACTCGTCCGGGTCGCGCCACGCGTGGAAGGCCTGCATGAGCGCGGGGGCCGAGAAGGGGAAGCGGTCACCGACGCCGACCGTGACCCGCACCCCGCTCTGCCGGTCGGCCTTGGCGATGACGGTATAGCCACCCGAACCGTCCTGCTCCACGGCGAAGACGACGAAGCCGAGTTCGCGGCTCAGGGCGTCGATTTCGTCCTGCACGACGGTGGCGACCAGTCCGTGGCTGACGCCGGTGAGGGTGAGCAGGCGGGGGCCGAGCGTCCACCCGGCGCGCTCACCCATGCTGGCGGCCCATCCGGACCGCTGCAGCGTGGCGAGGATGTTGTAGCAGGTGCTCCTGTTCAGGCCCAGCTCCGTGACGAGCCGGCCGGGCGAGACCGCGGTCGGCCACTCGGCGGCGAGCCGTTCCAGGATCCGGACCGCTGCACTGACTGCGGGCACATCGCTAGCCATGCGCGGTACCTCTCTGCTGTGATGCCGGTGCACGTGCCGGCCAGGACTGGGTCGCCATCTGCAACTCACCGCGCTCAGCGTTGCATTCGACGTCCCGGTCGGAAGAATCCGGCCATCTGATGGACGCAGCGTCTCACATGTAGGACCGTAGGTACCGGCTTCTCGTCGTGTCAAGAGTATTGACGGTCTCGTGGACAGGTCTTAATATCCTCCCGACAAGACAATGCGGCTCTCATCATGACCCGTTCCGTTGTCCCTGCTGGCCGTGCCGGCCTGCGCCCGGGCGTCCAGCCCTGCTGGAGGATCCGCGCTGGCACGCAGCCCATACCGAACAGGACAGTCGCATGCTCGAGACATCGGTCGAACCAGTCGGATCAGGGCGGGCGAGCCTCGAATGTGACGACCTCCGCGTCACGCTCGCGGGGGCCGCGGGAGAGGTCGACATCCTCAACGGGGTGCGGCTCTCGGTCGCCTCGGGCGATTTCGTCTCCATCCTCGGGGTCTCGGGGTCCGGCAAGACCACGCTGCTGCGCGTGCTCGCCGGCCTGCAGCAGGCGTCCGGGGGTCAGGTCCTCTGCAACGGCATCCCGGTCGACGGCCCGCCACAGGGTGTGGTCACCGTCTTCCAGGACTACGCGCACTCCCTGCTGCCGTGGCGGTCGGTGCGCCGCAACGTCGCGCTCGGCATCGAGGACCGGTTGTCCAAGAGCGAGTGCGCCCAGCGGGTCGACGAGGCGCTGGAGATGGTCGATCTCCAGCGGGCCGCCGACGAATATCCCTGGCGCCTGTCCGGGGGCATGCAGCAGCGGGTCCAGATCGCGCGGGCCATCGCCATGCGGCCGTCCGTGCTGCTGATGGACGAGCCGTTCGGTGCCCTCGACGCGATGACGAAGGCGTCCCTGCAGGACCAGCTCCAGCAGGTGCAGGCCCTGACCAACACGACCATCATCTTCGTCACCCACGACGTCGAGGAGGCCGTCTACCTGAGTGACCGCGTCGTCGTCCTCCAGGGGCGGCCCGCCGCGGTCGGCCTGTCACTCGAGGTGGAGCTCGAACGGCCGCGCCGTCAGGTGGCGACCAAGGAGCTGCCCGAGTACCTCAAACTGCGCCACGAGGTCTACGCTGCGCTGGGCCAAGCGAGCGCGCAGTGACCGCCGTGCTGCGGCGCATCAACGTCGTGGGCATCGCGGCGATGTTCAGCGTCCTGGTCCTGTGGGAACTGAGCGTGCGCACGGGGCTCGTGACGTTCGAGTACATCCCGCCGCCGACCCGGGTGGTCGCCGGGCTGGGGGAGATCATCAGCAGTGGCGAGCTGACGACGAATCTGGTCCACACACTCACCGCCGCCGTGGTCGGCTGGGCCATCGCCTGTGTTGTCGGCGTCCTGGCCGGCCTGGCGCTGGGTCTGTCCCGCGCAACGTGGACCTACTCCATGGCCAGCGTGGACGCGTTACGCGCCCTGCCCATCGTCGCCTTCGTACCGGTGGCTGTGCTGCTGCTCGGCTTCACCATGGAGATGGAGATCGTCGTCGCGTTCTACGCGGCGTTGTGGCCGATCGTGCTGAACACCGTGGCGGGTCTGCGCAGTGTCGAGGTTCGGCTGCTCGAAGTCGGACGCGTCCTGCGGCTGGGGCACCGAGGCGTCCTGTGGAAGCTGCGCCTTCCCGCGGCGACCCCCTTCATCATTGTCGGGATGCGGCTGGGCCTGTCCGTGTCCCTGGTCCTGACACTCGTCTCCGAGATGGTCGGCAACCCCGCCGGCCTCGGCTTCGCCCTGCTGCAGAAGGCACAGTCCCTGCAGCCGGAGCAGATGTTCGCCTACATCGTCGTGATCGGTGTCGCCGGCATCGTCCTCAACGCGGTGCTGATGGCCCTGGCCCGGTTGTTGTTCCCCGGCCAGATGGCCGCGTCGGGAGAGAGCGCATGACCGCCACCCGGACCGAGCCTCGCCCCGGCGTCACTGCCGCCTCGAAGCCCCCTGTACGCCGACGGTCTGCCGGCACGCCGATGCGGGGACTCATCCCCCTGGCCCTGGTGCTGCTGCTGTGGCAGGCGCTGGGCAACAGCGAGTCGCCGTACTTCCCCCCGCCATCGGCCTGGATCCGCGCCCTCAAGCCGTCCCTGGACGACGGAACCCTGTACGCCGGGCTCGGGTGGACGACGCTGACCGTCGTTCTCAGCCTGGTCCTGGCCACCACGCTGGGGGCTGTGCTGGGCGCGCTGGTCGGGTCGAGCCGACGGATGGACCGCGCGTTCGGCCCCTCGCTCGAGTTCCTGCGGGTGCTGCCGGCCGCGGCCCTTGTACCGCTGGCCGCGCTGATCCTCGGCTACACGATGCAGATGAAGCTGGCGGTCGTGATCCTGCCGGCGACTTGGCCGGTGTTGCTGACCTGCCGGTCCGCGCGGCGCTCCATGAGTTCGGTCCTCGTCGACGTCACGCGCACGCTGGGCCTGTCACGCCGGCAGCGCATCCGCAAGGTGATGGTGCCGGCCCTGATGCCTGCGGTCCTGCTGGGGCTGCGCGTGTCGGCACCGCTGGCGCTCATCATCACGCTGCTCGTCGAGATCGTGACCCGGATCAACGGCCTGGGCGCCCTGCTCGGGCAGGCCCAGGCGAACTTCCGGTCCGCCCAGGTGTACGGACTGCTCGTCATCGCCGGCGCCCTCGGCTTCGCCGTCAACTGGCTGGTCACGCGCGCCGAGGGCGCCGTGGCGGCACGCATGAGTGGCGGCCCGACCGGCTGAACGGTGTACCCCCACGACGGCGGGGGCCCAGGCCGACGGCCTGGGCCCCTCATCGCGTGCGGTTGGTCAGTAGCGGTACTGCGGGGGCTGCTCCTGCACGCTGATCCAGCGGCGCTCGGTGTACTGCTCGATGTTCGCGTCGCCCCCAGTCGGAACGCCCAGGCTGCTGTCGCCCCAGCCGCCGAACGGGATGGTGGCCTCGGACAGGCACGTCGTGTCGTTGACGTGCACCATGCCGGAGTGGACCTGCTCGGCGAAGCGCAGGCCGCGCCACGGGTTGCTTGTCATCACCGCGTTCGACAGGCCGTACGCCGTGGCGTTCGTGAGCGCGAGCGCCTCCTCCTCGGTGTCGACCACGACGATCGGGGCGATCGGCCCGAACACCTCCTCGCGGAAGACGGGCATGTCCGGGGTGACACCGGTGACGACGGTGGGCCGGTAGAACAGGCCGTCGTACGTACCGCCTTCGACGACGGTGGCACCCATGTCGACCGAGGCGCGCAGCAGTCCGTGCGCCCGTTCGAGCTGGCGGGTGTCGATCATTGGACCCATGTCGACGTCGCCCCGCATCGGGTCCCCGACGACGAGACGCTTCGCCCTGCGGGTGAGCATCTCGATGTAGGCGTCGGCGACGGCGCGCAGGACGATGTGGCGGCCCGCAGTGATGCAGGTCTGACCCTGGAAGTGGAACGACGACCAGGCGCCGACCATGCTCGCCACCTCCGGATCGGCGTCGTCGAGGACCACCAGAGCCGCGTTGCCGCCCAGCTCCAGCGACACGCGCTGCAGTCGTCCGCCGGCGCTGCGGGCGATGTGACGGCCGACCTCGGTGGAGCCGGTGAAGCGGATCATGTCGACGTCCGGGTGCTCGACGAGGGCCGCCCCGACGACGTCGCCCCCGGGCACCACGTTGAAGACGCCGGGCGGTACGTCAGCCTCGCGGAACAGGTCGGCGATGAGCAGCCCGCCGGAGATGGGCGTGTGCGGCGCGGGCTTGAGGACGACGGTGTTGCCCAGGGCGAGCGCAGGCGCGGTCGGGGAGAAGGCCAGCGACAGCGGCAGGTTCCAGGGCGTGATGATGCCGACGACCCCGAGGGGGACGTGGTTCACGAAGTTCTTGCGGCCGGGCAGAATCGAGGTCGCCTCATGCCCGAGGGGCCGGGTCGCCAGGGCGGCCGCCTGCTCGAGGTGTGCCAGCGCCAGGCGGATCTCGAGCTCGGCCTTGAACCGGATCCCGCCGGTCTCGCGCTGGATCGCCTCGGCGACCTCGTCGGACCTGGCCAGGAGCCGGGCGTGCACCCGTCGCAGAGCCGCCGCACGGGCGACGGGCGGGAGAGCGGCCCAGCCCACCTGGGCCACGCGTGCGGCCTCGGCCGCGGCCGCGACATCGTCCGCGTCACCGACCCCGACACTGCCGAGCGGTTCGCCGGTGGCCTTCTCGTAGGACAGCTGGGTGCCGGCCGCGGCCGGAGGCTGGAAGCGTCCGCCCACGAAGATCTGATCGGTCCAGGGAGCTCGGGTCGTGGGGTCGGCTGAGGTGGTCATGGCCGCTGGGTCCTTACGTCGGGGATGGGTGGGAAGGCCTGCCGCGTGGTCATGCGGGCGCCTCGCGTACCAGGGGCCCGCGGGAGATCACCGGGTCGAGGAGCCCGTCGGTGACCCACGAGACGAACTCGTCCGCGGTCACGACCCGGCCCTCCTGTCCCGCGTAGCCGAGGGCCTGGCGGACGGCCGGCCGCATGTAGTAGCCGGCGGTGACGCAGGTCGTCAGCGTCGCCCAGCCACCGGGATCGTGAGAGCGCAGGCACCGGAGGAAGTCCCTTGCGTCCTGCTCGCTGCTCGACGCGACGACGGCCTCGAGCGGAGCTCGCAGGTCCGGGCGCGACGTCAGCACCTGCCGGATGCCCACTCCGGCCAGGTCGACCGCGCCGGCGGCCGGCATCGTCTCGGACCCGGGGAGCAGGATGTCGGCGAGAACGGCGAGGCGCTGGCGCAGCTCGTCGGGCAGGTCCTGGCCTTCCACGGGCCGTGCGCTGCCGGGCAGCGCCGGCAGTGGGAGGTCCACCACGGGCCGGGTCGTCATGCCGGCACCTGTTGGTCGCGACGGCCCGCCAGCAGGTGGTCGACCGTGCGAAGGGCCAGCGCCGCCAGCGTGTTCGTCGGGTTCACGGCGCCCGCGGTCACGAACGTGCTCGCATCGGCGACGAAGAGGTTGGGCACGTCGTGGCTGCGGCCGAACCGGTCCACCACCGAGGTACCCGGGTCGTTGCCCATCCGGGCGGTCCCCATCGCGTGCCAGCCGGGCATCTTCGGCAGGATCTCGGACTCGACGTGGTGGGCCCGCGCCACCTGGAAGGACTCGACGGCGCGGTCGACGTTGAACTCCAGCAGTCGCCGTGAGTTGTCCGAGAGCTTGTAGGAGATCCGCGCCGCGGGCAGTCCGTCGCTGTCGGTGCGGCTCGTTTCCAACGTGACGCGGTTGCGGTCCTCGGGCAGGTCCTCGGCGAACACCGACCAGGTCGCGCCGTGCCCGAACTGCGCAGCGAACAACTCGTGATGGCCCGGCCCCCAGCCCCCCTGATCCATGATGCGCAGGGCATTGCGCACCGGGCCGCCACCGGGCGTCAGCGTCCACTTGGCCCCGCGCACGAAGCCGCGGTCGGCCACGGTGTCGTAGAACTGCAGGGACGTGATGGCGCCGCCGGCCTGACCCTGCCAGCTGTCGATGTGCTCGTCGAAGAAGCCGAGGACCCGCGCCGCGGGATGCACCATGAGACGCCGGCCGACGAGCCCGGAACTGTTCGCGAGACCGTCCGGGTGGCCGGTGCCGGCTGACATGAGGAGCAGGCGCGCGGTCCCGACGGCGTTGGCCGCGAGGATGCAGACGTCGGCAGCCTGGAAGTGCAGGACGCCTTCGCGGTCGAGGTACTCCGCGCCGGTCGCCAGCCCGTCCGGGCCCGTGACGACCCGGGTGACCCGTGCGCCGGTCCGCAGGTCCACCCCCAGGCGCAGCGCCTCGGGCCAGTGCGTCACGTCGACCGTGGCCTTGGCGCCCTCCGGACAGCCGGCCGTACAGGTGCCCCGCTGCGCGCAGGCGTTCAGCCCGCCGTACCGCTGGGAGGGGATGGCGTTGGGCTGCGGCCACCAGTGCCAGCCGAGCTCGTTGTGGGCCCTGGCCATGCGCAGGCCGTGGTTCCCGAGTGGCAGCGGCGGCAGGGGAAGGTCGTGGTCGTCGTCAGGGTAGGCCGGGTCGCCGACGAGGCCGGACACGGCGAACTGACGCTCGGACTCGCGGTAGTACGGCAGCAACTCGTCGTACGAGATCGGCCAGTCGTCGCCCACGCCGTCGAGGCTGCGTACCCGGAAGTCCGTCGGCAGCAGTCGGGGGAACACCGCGTTGTAGACGATCGTGCTGCCGCCGACCGCGTTGTACATCAGCATGCCGGCGTCGGAGTCGTCGTCGACGATCGGGTAGTCGGCCGGATTCCCGCGGACGTTGGGGCTGAAGGCCATCTGCTTGGCGGCCACCAGCTCCCAGTCGGCCTGGTCCCCCCGGTAGAGGGACCGGTCCGGCCACCCGCCCTGCTCCAGGCAGACGACCTTGACGCCGGCCTGGGCGAGCGCCAGGGACACGACCGCCCCGGCGGCTCCGCCACCGATCACCAGGACCTCGGCGCGCTCAGCCACGGTTGCCCCTCCTCCTCGATTCGCGGCCGTCAGGCGGTCGGCCTGTAGACGAGCGTGCTGACGTCGACGTTGCCCTTGAAGCCCGTCGCCGCCCGCATCGCCTGGAGCCACAGCTCGACGTCCTGCGGCCGAGTGCTCGTGTCGAACTGCGGGAAGGTCAGGGCGGCGACGACGCTGTCCGGGTAACCGGTCTGCTTCTTCAGGACCGCGCGGGCGCCTGCGTCATCGGACCCGATGTACTGCTTGGCCTCGTCGAGTGCGGCCACGAAGCGGGTGATGGCCTCGCCGTTCTTCTGCGCCCACGAGGTCTGGGCGGCCCACATGATGGGGGCGATCGTGTCCGCCATCGCCCGGTACGGCGTGCCGAGGCTGACGCCCCCGCCCAGCTTCTGGACCTGGCCGCTGAACGGGGTCACCGTCTCGACGGCCTGGACGCGTCCCGACCGGAGCTGGTCGGCCTGGGCCGGCCCATCGACCTGCACGACCTTGACCGAGCTGGGCTCGACCCCCGACTTCTTGAGCCAGTACATCGTCGCGGTGTGCAGCGTGCCCGTCTCGTTGAGGACGCCGATGGTCTTGCCGCGCAACTGCGTGACGTCGGTGATCCCAGAGTCCTTCTTCACCATGAGGAAGCTGGCCGGGCTCGCCTTCGAGTCGACCGAGGATCCGGCCACCCACTGGATCGGGATGCCCTGGGAATTCGAGCTGATCACCAGTGTCGGGGTCGACAGCACGATGTCGAACGACTTGCCGAGGGCGGGCGGCAGCGTTGCGACGTTCTCGATCTTCGTGTACTTCACGTCGAGCTTGTGCTTGGGGAACATGCCCTTCGCCTGGGCGACCCAGAAGGGCAGGACTGTCGCGTTGGAGTTGCTGGCGACGCGAAGGGTGATCACGTCGCTCGTCCCCTGGCCGGTCGTGGTCGCGACGGGCGAGCTGCCGGAGCAGGCCGCCAGGCCGAGGCCGGCCAGTGTGGCGACGACCGTGGACTTCAGCGTCTTGCCGATCCGCATCGAGCACTCCTTCTGATCAACGGGGTTCGTCCGCGGCGCAGATCTGTCTCGCCGGACGCGGTCCCGGCGGGGGACTGCTGTGGTGCCGTACGGGTCAGGGAGGACGGGAGCCAGCATCTACCCTTGACCCTTGGACGAGACACCATGTCCTGTGAACGGGACATTATGGGAATGGGTCGGCGAGGTCAACACCCACGAGGCAGACAGTGCTCGGCATGGCCGCGCATGCGGTCCGCAGGGCGCAGGTGGCCGGGAATGCCGAACGCCCGCCGCCCGCAGGTGCGGGCGCCGGGCGTTCGATCGGCTCTCCGCCAGGCCGGCACGGCGAGGCGGGAGGCAGTGCTAGGCGGACGTTGCTGCCGCGCGGGCGTTGAGCTCTGCGCAGATGTCGGCCGACGCGACGACGTCCGCGTACTTGGTCCGCATGTCGAACAGGTTCGCCTGGTGCGGAGCCTCGTCCCGGTCGGCGCAGCAGTCCTCGGCCACGATCATCCGGTAACCGAACTGCATCCCGTCGACCACGGTCGCGCGGATGCAGCCGCTCGTCGTGCAGCCCGTCACGATCAGCGAGTCGATGCCCGCGACGGCCAGCATCGGCTGCAGGGCCGTACCGAAGAACGCCGAGGCGAACCGCTTGGACACGACGACGTCGGAACTTGCCGGCGCCACCCGGCTGTCGACCTCCACCGAGGAGTTCTCGATGTTGAGTGCGTCGAGCCGCGGGTACTTCAGCGGCCAGACGCCGGCGTCCGCGAGGTCGGGCCGGTAGCCGATCGTCGTGTACCAGATCGGGACGCCGGCCGCTCGCGCGACGCCGAGCAGCCGGGCCGTCGCCTCGATGGCCGGCGACATGTCCGAGCCGATGGGACTGGCGGGATCGGTGAACCCCAGCTGGAAGTCGACGACCAGGACGCCGGGCCGCTGACCCAGGCCCATCACCCGACCCAGATCCTGACTTTCGTAGATCCGGAGGGCTTCGGTGTAGTCGAGGATCACTTTGTTCGCTTCCTGGCAGTGGGGACTAGGGCTGGATCGAGAGCTTGGAGATGTCCACGTTCCCCTTGAAGTCGACGACCTCGCGCATGGCCTGGAGCCACTTCTCGGTGTCTGCCGGTCGCACGCTGGAGTCGTACTCGGGCAGCTCGAAGCTCTGAGCGACCGCGGCTGGGAGCCCCGTGTACTTCTGCAACACCTGACGTGCGTCGGCGTCGTGGCTCTTGATGTAGGCCCCCGCGTCGGCGAGGCATGCCTGGAAGCGCTTGGCCACGCCCGCGTTCTGCTCGGTCCAGGAGCGGCCGGCGCCCCACCAGATCGGGCTGATGGTCTCGCCGACCGACGAGAACGGCGTACCGATGCTCTTGCCGCCGGCGGCCTCCAGACCCTTGTTGAAGGGCCGGACCGTCTCGACCGCATCCACGCGCCCGGCTGCGAGCTGGTCCTTCTGGGTCGGCCCGTCGATCTGCACGATCTTGATCGAGTCGAGCGGCACGCCGGCCTTCTTGAGCAGGTACAAGCTCGAGTAGTGCAGCGTGCCGACCTCGGTCAGGACGCCGATCCTCTTGCCTGCCAGCTGCTTGAGGTCCGTGATGGGCGAACCCTTCGCCACGAACAGGTAGCTCGCGGAGTTGGTCGGCGTCTCGATCGACGCGCCCGCGATCTGGGTGATCGGGATGCCCTGGCTCGTCGCGGAGATGGCCTGCACGGGGGTCGTGAAGATGACGTCGAAGCTCTTGCCCAGGGCGGGCGGGAGCGTGCCGATGTTCTCGATCTTCGTGAAAGCAAGCTTGATCTGGTGGCTCGCGCAGAGGTCCTTCTCGACAGCCGTCCAGACCGGCAGGGCGCTCGTGTTGGAGTTGCTCGCGATGCGCAGGGTCACCGGGCCGCTGCTCGCAGCCTTCTCGCCTGCGGTACCGCTGCTACTGCTACTGCTACTGCTACTGCTGCCGCAGCCGGTGACCGCAACCGCCGTGATCGCTGCCGCAGCCAGGTACTTCGTGTGCCGACGCATGTCGCTCCTGTCTCGAGTCGCTCCACACGATGACCCTGTGGGGAGACAACATGTCCTGTGTCCGGGACGTTAAGGCTTCGTTGCGTGCAAGGTCAAGGCTTCGCGTGACCCAGATCACGTCGCTCGCCCACGCTCCGTGTTGGCCGTGCAAGGCTCCTCCGTCGGCCGCGCACGCACGGCGGGCGGGGCCTGGGAGGGTCCTCGGCAGGTACCCAGCCCACCGATTCCGACGGTCAGGGATGGACGACGGCCTTGACGATCCCGTTGTCCCGCCGGTCGAACTGCCGGTACAGCTCGGGTGCGTCGTCGAGCGTCCCGTGGTGGGTGACCACGATGCCGGGCCGGGCCCGTCCGGAGGTGATGAGATCCCGCAGGGGCGTGGTGTAGC
>JAOPWV010000077.1 GCA_025965475.1 Frankiales bacterium
CTGGCGGTGCTGGTGCATGGGCTGACCGGCAGCGAGGAGGACCCCTACCTGCGGGACGCGGCGGCGGGGCTGCTGCGCCGGGGCTTCCCGGTGCTGCGGCTGAACCTGCGCGGCAGCGGCCCGAGCCTCCCGCGCAGCACCAGCCACTACCACCTCGGCCGCGCCGGCGACCTGCAGTCGGCGGCCGCGCCCGGCCTGGTCGGCGGGGTCGCGCTGCTCCTGCTCGGGCTCCTGTTCATCCCCAATGCCGCCGTCTGGGGAGCCGCCTGGCTGGCCGGACCCGGGTTCCACGTCGGCGTGGACACCGCGGTCGGGCCCTTCGGCACGACCCTCGGGCCGGTGCCCGCGCTGCCGCTGCTGGCTGGGCTGCCCGGTGCGATCTCCCCGTGGCTGGGCGTGCTGGCCTTGGCCGTACCGCTGGCAGCCGGCGCCTTCGCGGGCCTTCTCGTCACCCGCCGGCTGGCTGAGGCCTCCTGGCGCAGGGCCGCGGCCGAGGCGGCCCTGGCCGGCCCCTGCGCAGGGCTGGTGGCCGGCCTGGCCGGCTGGCTCTCCGGCGGCCCGGCCGGTGGTGCGCGGCTGACGGACGTCGGGCCGTCGCCGTGGCAGCTCGGGCTGGCCGTCGCCGTCGAGGTGGCCGTCGGCGCGGCGGTCTACGCCGGCGTGCGGACCCGCCGGCTCGGCCCTTGATGGCGACCGCGCCGACGATCTTGTCGGCGAAGGTCTGCCGCTCGGCGTCCCACAGCGGGTGACCCAGCGCTGACTACCCCCGGTAGTTCTTCTCGAACTGGACGCGGCACTGCTGAGCCTGCGCCGGGTTCGTCGCCCGGTCCAGGCAGTCCCGCAGCTGCTTGCCGCTGTTGCTGTTGAGCACCGTGGCGAGGAACGCGCCGAACGCCACGGCGCCGACGATCCCGAGGATGCCGAGCACCATCCCGGCGGTCGCCGCGCCGGAGTTGTCGGCCTCCCGGCGCTTGACCCGGCGACGCCCGAGCACGCCGAGCACCACGGCGGCGATCCCGAGCGCGACCCCGCCGACGACCGTGAAGGCCGCCGGGAGCGCGACGATGCCGAGCACCAGGGCGACCGTGCCGAGGCCGTTGCGCGTGGCCGCCGGGTACGCGGTGCCGTACGGACGGGGAGCTGCGGGCGGACCCCACACGGGCGCGGCGGGCACCTGGTCCCCGGGCGGCGGCGCGTACGGGTCCTGCGGTCCGGTCATGCGGCCTCCTCGACGTTCGCCCCTCGCGTCCGGCCGCTAGAGTCGCGGGTCGGAGCCGGGGGCGTCGAGAGAGTCTTCACCCGGCCGCTTTCTCCGTCCACGCCGACCCCGGGAGGACCGTGCCTGCCCGCCTGGTGGTGCTCGCATCGGGCGAGGGGACGGTCCTGCAGGCCCTGCTCGATGCGGCCGCCGATCCGTCGTACGGCGCCGAGGTCGTGGCCGTCGGAACCGACCGGCTCGGCGTACGGGCCCTCGAGCGGGCCGCCGGCATCCCCACCTTCACCCTGGCGCTCGGCGACTTCCCGGACCGGGACGCGTGGGACAAGGCGTTCGCCGACGAACTGGCCAGCCGGGAGCCCGACCTCGTCGTGTGCGCCGGCTTCATGAAGGTGCTCGGCCGGCCCGTCGTCGAGCGCTTCGGGGGCCGCATCGTCAACACCCATCCGGCGCTGCTGCCGGCGTTCCCCGGTGCGCACGCGGTGCCGGACGCGCTGGCGTACGGCGTCAAGGTCACCGGCACGACCGTGCACTTCGTCGACGAGGGCGTCGACACCGGTCCGGTGATCGCCCAGGAGTCCGTCGTCGTCCTGCCGGGCGACGACGCTGACACGTTGCACGCCCGCATCAAGAGCGTGGAGCATCGGCTCTACGTCGACACCGTCGGCCGGCTCGCCCGTGGCGGCTGGACCGTACAGGGAAGGACCGTCGTACTCCCATGACTGCCCCGCAGATCCAGGTCAAGCGTGCCCTCGTCAGCGTCTACGACAAGACCGGCCTCGAGCAGCTCGGCCGCGGCCTCGCCGAGGCGGGGGTGGAGGTCGTCTCGACCGGCTCGACGGCAGCCCGGCTGCGCGACGCCGGCATCGCGGTGACGCCCGTCGACGAGCTGACCGGCTTCCCGGAATGCCTCGACGGGCGGGTCAAGACCCTGCACCCGAACGTGCACGCCGGGATCCTCGCCGACCGCCGGCTGGACGACCACGTCCGCCAGCTCAGCGAGCTCGGGATCGAGCCTTTCGACCTCGTGGTCGTCAACCTCTACCCGTTCACGGAGACGGTGGCCTCCGGGGCCGGCCCCGACGAGTGCGTGGAGCAGATCGACATCGGGGGTCCCACGATGGTCCGCGCCGCCGCCAAGAACCACCCGTCGGTTGCGGTCGTCGTCTCGCCGTCGTCGTACGACGAGGTGCTGGCCGCCGTGAAGTCCGGCGGCACGACCCTCGAGCAGCGTCGATCCCTTGCGGTGCAGGCGTTCCGGCACACGGCGTCGTACGACATCGCGGTCGCGTCCTGGATGGGCAACGTGCTCGCCCCCGACGACGACGGCAGCGGCTTCCCGGTCTGGATGGGCGCGAGCTGGGAGCGCGGGGACGTGCTCCGGTACGGCGAGAACCCGCACCAGCGGGCCGCCCTCTACGTAGCTCCTGGCGCCGGTGACACGTTGGCGACGGCCGAGCAGCTGCACGGCAAGCAGATGTCCTACAACAACTACCTGGACACCGAGGCCGCGCTGCGGGCCGCCAACGACTTCACCGCACCCGCGGTGGCGATCATCAAGCACGCGAACCCCTGCGGCATCGCGGTCGGCGCCGATGTGGCCGAGGCGCACCGGCGCGCGCACGCCTGCGACCCGGTGTCGGCGTTCGGCGGCGTCATCGCGGTGAACCGCCCGGTGTCGGTGGAGATGGCCGAGCAGGTGGCCGAGGTGTTCACCGAGGTCATCGTCGCGCCGGCGTACGACGACGGCGCGGTCGAGATCCTGTCGCGCAAGCCGTCGATCCGGGTGCTCCGGACGACCCGCGGGGCCAACCGCGGGATGGACCTCCGGCAGATCGACGGCGGGGTGCTCCTGCAGGAGCGCGACACGATCTCCGCGCCCGGTGACGACCCGTCGACGTGGACGCTGCAGGCGGGCCCGGCCGCGTCGGACGACGTACTGGCCGACCTGGCATTCGCCTGGCGGGCGATCCGAGCGGTGAAGTCCAACGCGATCCTGCTCGCCGCCGACGGCGCGACCGTCGGGGTCGGCATGGGCCAGGTCAACCGGGTCGACTCGGCCCGGCTGGCGGTGGCGCGGGCCGCGGACCGCGCGCACGGGTCGGTCGCCGCGTCGGACGCCTTCTTCCCGTTCGCCGACGGCCTGCAGGTGCTGCTCGACGCCGGGGTGCGGGCGGTCGTCGAGCCCGGCGGCTCCGTGCGCGACGAGGAGGTCATCGCGGCGGCGGAGGCGGCCGGCGTCGCCCTGTACTTCACGGGCACCCGGCATTTCGCTCACTGACGACTGACCCGGCTACCTGCGAAGGCCGCCGCCGAGGAGCAGGGAGCCGGCCACGACCAGCGCGAGCGTCGTGAGCGCCCCGTTGACGTTGCGCTTGTGCCGGGCGGCCTCGTCGTCGAACCAGGGCGCGTCCGGTTCGCCCTGCAGGTCCAGACCCTGCTGGCGCAGGGCCCGCTCCCGCAGCGCCCTGCGGAGGAAGACGGTGAGCACGAGCACACCGGCCAGCGGGGTGATGGCGCGCTGCGGGTTCGCCCCGGACAGCTGGTAGAGCAGGGCCAGCAGGGCGCCGAGCAGCAGCCCGACCGGCACGACCTGCCGCAGCTCCCAGCCCCGGCGCGTGATGTCGTCGTACGTCCAGGCCCGGTACTCCGGGCCGAGTCGCCAGCCGACGAGCCGGTAGGCGACGAGGAGCGGCAGGGGAGGTCGGGTCACGGCGCGACACTAGGCTTCCCGCCGTGACTGCCAAGCTGCTGCCCGGTGGACCTGTCGCCGATGCCGTGTTCGCCGACCTGCGTCCGCGGATCGCCGCGCTGACCGGGGCGGGCCACCAGCCGGGGCTCGGCACCGTGCTCGTCGGGGACGACTCGGCCAGCGCCGGCTACATCCGGATGAAGCAGGAGAAGGCGGCCGAGCTCGGGCTGCGCTCGCCGCACCGGCACCTGCCCGCCGACTGCACCCAGGCCGACCTGGTCGCCGCCATCCGCGAGTTCAACGAGGACCCGGCCGTCGACGGCATGCTCGTGCAGCACCCGGTGCCGGCGCACCTGGACTACGAGGCCGCGATGCTCGAGATGGACCCGGACAAGGACGTCGACGGGCTGCACCCGGTCAACCTCGGCCGGCTGGCGCTCGGCATGCCGGGCCCGGTGCCGTGCACGCCGGCGGGCATCGAGGCGCTGCTGGCGCACCACGGGATCTCGATCGCCGGCCGGGAGGTCTGCATCCTCGGGCGCGGTACGACGCTGGGCCGGCCGCTCGCGCTGCTGCTCACGCAGAAGCGGCCGACCGCGAACGCCGCCGTGACCGTCGTGCACACCGGCGTCCCGAACTGGGGCGACTACACCCGCCGGGCCGAGATCGTCGTCGCGGCCGCCGGGGTGCCGGGGATCCTGCAGCCCGAGCACGTCACGCCGGGTGCGGTCGTCGTGGGCGGCGGCGTCCGGTACGAGGGGCGCCGGCTGCTGCCGGACGTCGACGAGTCGGTGGCGGAGGTGGCCGGGGCCATCACGCCGCGGGTCGGCGGGGTCGGCCCGACCACCGTGGCGATGTTGCTCCGCAACTGCGTCGAGGCCGCCGAACGCCGCCACGCTCCCGCCCCCACTCCCGCGTGATCATGGGATTGCTGGGCCCCTCGGCCTAGCAATCCCATGATCACGCGTGAAGAGGGCGGTCAGCCGGCGCGGCGGACGTCGGCGTCGCCGTCGGTCGGCAGCGGACGGACCACGCCGGCGCTGATGACCTCGTTGGCGAGCCGGGCCCGGCGGTTGATCCCCTCGGCGATCCGGAACTTCTGGTAGAGGCGCAGCAGGTGCTGCTTCACGGCCGCCTCCGTGACCACGAGCTCCTCGGCGATGTCGCGGGCCGTGGCAGGCGCGACGAAGGCGTCCTGCTGGAGCGCGGGGCGGCAGAGCGCGGTCAGGACCTCGAGCTCGCGCCGGGTCAGGTCGGGCGCGGAGATGCGCCGCAGCTCAACGGTGTCGTCCGAGTCGGGCTGGGCGAGGATGCCGCCGACCCGCGTCCGGGCCATGCCGAACGACAGCACGTCCCCGTCAGCGAGGACGCGCCGGCCGATGGGCCGGCCGTTGACGCGCGTGCCGTTGATCGACAACCCCAGGTCGGACACGTACACGTGATCGCCGCGGCGGATGATCTCCGCGTGCAGGCGCGAGACGCTCGGGTCCTCGAGGGCGATGTCCACTCCTGCGCCACGACCGACGGTCGTCAGGTCACCGGCCAGCGGGAACACTTGACCGGTGTCCTCGAGGCGGAGATGGGGCGTGTCCACGGGGCCTCCTCCTCGGCGTCGGGGGGTGTGCGACGGGTCACAGGCGCTGGGGTCACAACGGCCTGTCCTCCCCGTCGTTCCCCCGTGGCCTGTGCATCACACCCGGGCTAGGGTCGGGACCGTGAGTGACCCAGCGGGGCCGGCAGTGACGTGCCGGCGGTGAAGGAGCTGCCGACCCTCGCCGTACTGGTCGTGGTGGCGATCGGCTTGGCGGTCGTGGTGTTCATCGACTGGCAGCCCGGGGCCTTCGTGATCGGCTTGGCGCTGCTGCTCGCGGCCGGCCTCCGCCTGACGCTGCGGGAGCGGCAGGCCGGCTTCCTCGTCGTACGCAGCCGGGGCTTCGACGCCGCCGTCCTGCTGGTCCTCGGCTTCGTGCTCATCGCGCTGGCCAACACCATCCCGCGGGCCTGACCCGCGCGCCCCGCCCGCCACCGGGCGGACCGGGTGCCTCTCGTAGGCTGGCGCTGACATCCGAGAAACGTCGAGGAAGCGGAGCAGTCGCTCATGGCAAGCAAGGCCCCCGTCACCGTCACCGTCACCGGCGCCGCCGGCCAGATCGGCTACGCCCTGCTGTTCCGGATCGCCTCCGGCCAGCTCCTCGGTCCCGACGTGCCGGTGCAACTGCGCCTGCTCGAGATCGCCCCGGCCCTGAAGGCCGCGGAGGGTACGGCGATGGAGCTCGACGACTGCGCGTTCCCGCTGCTCGCCGGCATCGACATCACCGACGACGCGAAGAAGGCCTTCGACGGCGTCAACGTGGCGCTGCTCGTCGGCGCCCGTCCGCGCACCGCGGGCATGGAGCGCGGCGACCTGCTCTCCGCCAACGGCGGCATCTTCAAGCCGCAGGGCGAGGCCATCAACGCCGGCGCGGCCGACGACGTGCGCGTCCTCGTGGTCGGCAACCCGGCCAACACGAACGCGCTCATCGCCGCTTCGCACGCCCCCGACGTCCCGGGCGACCGCTTCACGGCCATGACGCGCCTGGACCACAACCGGGCGCTGTCGCAGCTGGCGAAGAAGACCGGCACGACGGTCAACGACATCCGCCACCTGACGATCTGGGGCAACCACTCCGCCACGCAGTACCCGGACTGGTCCAAGGCCGAGATCGGCGGCCGTCCGGCGGCCGAGGTCGTCGGTGACGACGCCTGGCTCAAGGACACGTTCATCCCGACCGTCGCCAAGCGCGGCGCGGCCATCATCGAAGCCCGCGGCTCGTCCTCGGCGGCCTCCGCGGCCAACGCCGCCATCGACCACGTCTACGACTGGGTCAACGGCACGCCCGAGGGCGACTGGGTCTCCGCAGCGATCATGTCAGACGGCTCCTACGGCGTCCCCGAGGGCATCATCTCGTCGTTCCCGGTGACGTCGAAGAACGGCCGCTGGGAGATCGTCCAGGGCCTCGAGATCGACGACTTCTCGCGCGCCCGCATCGACGCCTCCGTCGCGGAGCTCGTCGAGGAGCGCGACGCCGTGCGCGAGCTCGGCCTCATCTGACGTCCCGTCCAGACCACCACGAGGAGTCCCGCCGCATGGCGAAGATCAAGGTTGCAAACCCCATCGTCGAGATGGACGGCGACGAGATGACCCGGATCATCTGGTCCTTCATCAAGGACAAGCTGATCCTGCCGTACCTCGACGTCGATCTGAAGTACTACGACCTGTCGATCGAGAACCGCGACGCGACCGACGACCAGGTCACCGTGGATTCGGCCGAGGCCACCAAGAAGTTCGGCGTCGCCGTGAAGTGCGCGACCATCACTCCGGACGAGGCCCGGGTCGAGGAGTTCGGCCTGAAGAAGATGTGGAAGTCGCCGAACGGCACGATCCGCAACATCCTCGGCGGTGTCATCTTCCGGGAGCCGATCGTCATCTCGAACGTCCCGCGGCTGGTTCCGGGCTGGACGAAGCCGATCATCATCGGGCGCCACGCCTTCGGGGACCAGTACCGCGCCACCGACATGGTCGTCCCCGGCAAGGGCCGGCTGACGCTGACCTTCACGCCGGAGGACGGCTCGGCGCCGATCGAGCACAACGTGTTCGACTTCCCCGGCGGCGGCGTCGCGATGGCGATGTACAACCTCGACGACTCGATCCGCGACTTCGCGCGGGCCTCGATGCGTTACGGCCTCGACCGCGGCGTTCCGGTCTACCTCTCGACCAAGAACACGATCATGAAGGCCTACGACGGTCGCTTCAAGGACCTCTTCGCCGAGGTCTTCGAGAGCGAGTTCAAGGCCGAGTTCGAGGCCGCCGGCATCACCTACGAGCACCGCCTCATCGACGACATGGTGGCGTCCGCCATGAAGTGGGAGGGCGGCTACGTCTGGGCGTGCAAGAACTACGACGGCGACGTCCAGTCCGACACGGTGGCCCAGGGCTTCGGCTCGCTCGGCCTCATGACGTCGGTCCTCATGACGCCGGACGGCAGGACGGTCGAGGCCGAGGCGGCCCACGGCACGGTGACCCGCCACTACCGCGAGCACCAGAAGGGCAACAAGACCTCGACCAACCCGATCGCCTCGATCTTCGCCTGGACCCGCGGGCTCGACTACCGCGGCCGGATGGACGGCACCCCCGAGGTCTCGCAGTTCGCGCAGACCCTCGAGCGGGTCTGCGTGGAGACCGTCGAGAGCGGCAAGATGACCAAGGACCTGGCCCTGCTCATCAGCCGGGACGCCCCGTGGCTCACCACCGAGGAGTTCCTCGACGCCATCGACGAGAACCTCCGGAAGGCCATGTCCTCCTGAGGTCAGCCTGAGCTATCCGTCCGTCGTACGAAGGCCGCGCCGCCCGGCGCGGCCTTCGTGCCGTCCGGGGCCGGTCACCGCGCGCTCCCCACCGCCCGGAACCGCCCGTTTTCGCCGCACGCTGCACGCGGCACTACGCTGCATTGCCGTGGAGCCTCCGAGTACCAGCGTCCCTGCGTCATGACCGACATCCTGGTCAGCTCAGGGATCATCGTCCTGCTCATCATGTTCGGGGCCATCTTCGTGGCCAGCGAGATCGCCCTCGTCTCCCTGCGCGAGAGCCAGGTCAAGGGCCTCGCCGAGCAGGGGAAGCGGGGCCGGCGGGTCGCCGGGCTGGCGTCCTCGCCGAACCGCTTCCTCGCCACCGTGCAGCTCGTCGTGACCGCGGCGGGGTTCCTCTCCGCGGCCTTCGGTGAGGCCCGGCTGTCCAGTCACCTGGCACCCGCCCTGGAACGCGCTGGCCTGTCGCACGGCCTCGCGGACGTCGTCTCGCTGATCATCATCACGCTGATCATCAGCTACTTCGCCATCGTTGCCGGTGAGCTGGTTCCCAAGCGGCTGGCCCTGCAGCGGGCCGAGAAGACCGCCCTGCTGCTCGCGCCGATCGTCGACCGGGTGGCCCGCATCAGCCGGCCCGCGATCTGGCTGCTGTCCAGGAGCACCGACGTGCTCGTCCGCCTGTTCGGCGGTGACCCCGGCGCACAGCGCGAGGCCATCACCGAGGAGGAGCTGCGCGGCCTGGTCGCCTCGCACGAGTCGCTCAGCAAGGACGAGCGCAAGCTCATCGACGAGGTCTTCGCGGCCGGCGAGCGCCAGCTGCGTGAGGTGATGATCCCGCGCACCGAGGTCGCCTTCCTCGAGGCGTCGATGCCGGTGGCCCGGGCGCAGAAGCTCACCGCCGACGCGCCGCACTCCCGCTACCCGGTGACGCGGGACTCCCAGGACGACGTGATCGGCTTCCTGCACGTCCGCGACCTGATGATGCCCGTCGCCAGGGCCCGGACCACGAAGGTCGCCGACATCACCCGCGACGTGAAGCTGCTCCCGGGCACCAAGAGGGTCCTGCCGGCGATGTCGGAGATGCGCCGTGAGGGCCACCACCTCGCGATCGTCATCGACGAGTACGGCGGCACCGCGGGCATCGTCACGCTCGAAGACCTCATCGAGGAGGTCATCGGCGACATCCGCGACGAGTACGACGTGGACAGCAGCGACCCGCTGCGCGTCGCAGGCGAGAACATCGAGGCGGACGGCATGCTCAACCTCGACGAGGTCTACGAGCAGACCGGGGTCCGGCTGCCCGAGGGGCCCTACGAGACGCTCGCCGGCTACGTCATGGCGGCGCTCGGCCACCTGCCGCGTCCCGGCGAGGCGGTCGAGGCGGACGGCCACCGGCTCACCGTGACCGAGTTGGACGGACGCCGCGTCTCCCGGGTGCGCGTCGACCCGGTGGTCTCCGACGAGGATCTCGACAAGCACCTCGACCAGCTCGACAAGCAGGAGGTCTCGTGAGCAAGGACCTGCAGGCGCGGGTGGACATCCCGGCGTCCGTCGCGGACGTCGTGGCGCTGCGCACCAGCGAACGCTGGGTCACGCTCAAGGCCGACCGGCTCGGTGACGGCAGTGTGCTCGTGAGCCGCGAGGAACGGCCCGACGGCGGCGTGGACCTGGCCGTCTCCCGGGAGCTCCCGGACGGTGTGCCGGGCTTCCTGGAGCGCTTCCTGCCCAAGGACGGCCGCGTCGTCCAGCACGAGTCCTGGGGGCCGGCCGACGGCGCCGGGATCGTTCGCGGTACCTGGTCGGTGGAGATCGACGGCGCGCCCGCGAAGATCGGCGGCACCGGTTCCCTCGAGCCCGCGGGCACCGGCAGCCTCCAGCTCGTGGAGGGCACCGTGAAGGTGTCCATCCCGCTCATCGGTGGCAAGGCGGAGTCGTTCCTCGTGGACGTCGTCCAGAAGCTGTTGGCCACCGAGGACGCCCTGCTGGCGGAGACGCTCGCAGGGTGAGCGCCGCGGTGGTCGGAAGTGGCAGGATGGACGGCATGTCGCGCCCCCGTGTCCTGTCCGGGATCCAGCCGACGGGGAGCGGCAAGCACCTCGGCAACTACCTGGGCGCGGTCCGGCACTGGGCCGCCATGCAGGACGAGAACGAGTGCTTCTTCTTCCTTGCCGACCTGCACGCGCTGACGGTGACGCCGGAACCGGCCGAGCTGCGCACCCGGACCCGCGCCACGACCGCCGAGCTGCTCGCGATGGGCGTCGACCCCGCACGCAGCGCCCTGTTCGCCCAGAGTCACGTCCCGGAGCACGCCGAGCTGGCGTGGGTCCTGGGTTGCCTGACGGGCTTCGGCGAGGCCAGCCGGATGACGCAGTTCAAGGACAAGGGCGGCGGCAACGTCGGCCTGTTCACCTACCCGGTCCTGCAGGCGGCCGACATCCTGCTCTACCAGCCGCAGTCGGTGCCGGTCGGTGAGGACCAGCGCCAGCACCTCGAGCTCACCCGCGACCTCGCGCAGCGCTTCAACAGCCGCTACGGGCACACGTTCACCGTCCCGGCGCCGTACGTCCAGCGGGCCGCCGAGCGCATCAAGGACCTGGCCGACCCCGACGCGAAGATGAGCACCAGCCGCGGCGGGCCGGGCACCCTGTGGGTCGTCGACGAGCCGAAGGCCCTCACCAAGAAGATCAAGAGTGCGGTCACCGACACCGGCCGCGAGGTCGTCTACGACGTCGCCGCCAAGCCCGGCATCAGCAACCTGCTGACCATCCTCTCGGTCGCGACCGGCAAGGGCGTCGAGGAGCTCGAGGCGGCGTACGACGGCAAGGGCTACGGCGACTTCAAGGCCGATGTCGCGGAGGCCGTGGTCGAGCTGTTCGCGCCGATCCGGGAGCGGTACGCCGCGCTCATCGCCGACCCCGGCCACCTCGACGACGTCCTGGCCGACGGCGCGGCCCGCGCCCGGGAGGTCGCCGCGACCACGATGGCGACGGTCCGCGATCGGATCGGGCTGCTGCCCCCGCGGGCAGGCTGATGCCGCGTCGCGACATCGGAGTGGCGATCGGGCTCCCCGAACCGATCCACTCCGAGCTTCAGGGCTGGCGTGAACGGCTGGGCGATCCGAACGCCTCGTCCATCCCGCCCCACGTGACGCTCCTGCCTCCTACGGGGCTGGATGACGAGGTGCTCCCGGACGTCGAGGAGTATCTGCGCGAGGTGGCCGCCAGCGAGCGGCCCTTCGAGATCCACCTGCGCGGGTCGTCGACCTTCCGGCCCGTCTCGCCGGTCGTCTTCGTCCCGCTCGCCGTCGGCATCAGCGCCTGCGAGCTGCTGGAGAGCAAGGTGCGCTCCGGCCCGCTGGCGCGGCCGCTGAACTTCCCGTACCACCCGCACGTCACCGTCGCGCACGACCTGGCGGAGCCGCAGCTGGACCGGGCGTTCCGCGAGCTGGCGACGTACGACGCCCGGTTCGAGGTCTGGGGCTTCACCATGTTCGAGCAGGGCCGGGACAAGGTGTGGCGCCCGCAGCGCGACTTCCCCTTCGGCAGGGGCGGACTCCCGGGCCCGGCGACACCGGGGGATGCCGCCGCGCTCTGAGGGGTAGGGCACGCGCGTGTCCCCGATCAGCCAGGCCAAGAACGCGTTCGCCACCGCCAGGAAGCGGTGGCCCCTCCTCGACCACGTGATCCGCATGTACGGTCGCTACCAGGCCGACGGCGGGGACCGGCTGGCGGCGGCGGTGACCTTCTACTGGTTCCTGTCGCTGTTCCCCATCCTGCTGCTCGCCATCTCGCTGCTCGGGTACGTGTACGGCGACACAGCGCCCGCACACGTCCAGAGCGCCCTGGGCGGCTACCTGCCCCCGCAGCTGGTCGAGACCATCGGGACGACGCTCCAGGACGCGAAGGGCAAGGCCGGCGTCATCGGCCTGGTCGGCCTGCTGCTGTCCGGGCTGGGCTGGATCGACGGGCTGCGCGCCGCGATCCGCAGCGTCTGGCACCAGAACGTGCAGGCGGGCAATATCGTCACGCAGAAGCTCGCCGACATCGTCGCGCTCCTGGGGCTGTTCGCGACCGTCGGCGCGTCGGTGGCTGTCACCGGCGCCGCCACCGCGGCCACCGGCTGGGTGCTGCGCCTGCTGGGGCTGGCGGAGACGACGGCGGCCGGCGTCTTCACCCAGGTGCTGACCTACCTGCTCGCCGGCGTCGTCGACGTCGCGCTGTTCCTCTACCTGTTCACCCGTCTGCCGCGGGTCAAGACGCCGCTGCGCCGGGTCCTGCGTGCCGCCGTCTTCGGGGCGGTCGGCTTCGAGATCCTCAAGATCGCCGGCGCGTTCTACGTCGCGCGGACGACCACGAACGGGAAGGCGACGTACGGGACGTTCGCCGTCGTCGTCGGTCTGCTGCTCTTCCTGAACCTGGTGTCCCGCCTGATACTGCTGGCGGCGGCGTACGCCGTGACCGCCCCCGGCGACAGCGACGTCGCGCCGTCCGGGACGGCGGACAAGGAGCAGGCGCGCAAGGCCGGCATCCCGGAGGAGTACGCCGACAGCGACCCCGGCGAGCCGGCGGTGCTCTACGACGACGGGGCCCCCACGCCGCTGCGCGCCGCCGTCCAGGGCCGGACGCCGCCTCAGCACGAAGCGACGCAGGACGAAGCGACCGAGCGCGATCGGGATCCGGACGCGGAGCCCGTTCCCGAGCCGGCCCCGAGAACCGGGCCGAAGCCGGAACACGAGGCGTCGGTACGCAGCGCGGGACGAGCCGGGCTGGTCGCGATGGGCGCGGTCCTGGCTGGGGTCACGGTCTACGCGCTGCGCACCGTTCGGCAGCTGCGCCGCTGAGCAGCCGCTAGAACCGCGGCAGGCCGATCCGGTGCGAACGCCGTGACCGGCGCGCGCGACGCCGGCGTACGACGGTGGCGGCGGCCGCCAGCAGACCCGCCGCGGCGACCGTGAGGGGGAGCGGTACGACGTCCTGCCGGTTGGTCGTGTGCGCGGCGGCCGGTTGGATCCGCGCGCGCTGAGCGGCCCCGTCCGCCTGCCGTGTGACGTCGACCGGATCCTGCAGCCGGCCGATCGGGGTGACGCCGGCCTTCTGTGCGGCGAAGCCCCAGTCGAGCAGTGCCACCAACTCCGGCCAGATCCTGGGCTGGGCGTGCATCTCGGTGACGATCAGGGTGTGCCCGCCGCGGGTGGCCGCCCCGATGTACGTCGCGCCGGCGGCGGCGGTGTAGCCGTTCTTGATGCCGATCGCGCCGTCGTAGTTCCACAGCAGCTTGTCGTGGGTCGCGATCGCCAGCGGCTTGCCCATCTTGCCGATGATCGAGGAGTTCTTGGTCTTCACGTAGTCCCGGAAGTCGGGCAGCTTCATCGCCGCCCGGCCGATCAGGGCCAGGTCGTACGCCGTGCTCAGCTGCCCGGGCGCGTCCAGGCCGCTCGGGTTGACCGCGTAGGTGTCGTCGGCCCGGACGCGGCGCGCCTCGTCGTTCATCAGCCGGGCGGCGGCGGCCTGGCCGCCGACGGCGCTGGCCAGGGTGTTGGCCGCGTCGTTGCCGGACGTCATCAGCAGCGCCCGGAACAGCTGGTAGATCGGGTAGTTGACCTTCTCGACCAGGCCGACCCGGCTGCCGTCGACGTTGACGTCGTTGAACGTCGGTGCCGCCGTGGCGTACTTGTCCAGCCGCGGGATGAGCGCGAGCGACGTGAGCACCTTCAGCGTGCTGGCCGGCAGCAGCCGGTGGTGCGCATCCTTGGCGGCCAGGATCTCGCCGGTGTCCATGTCGGCCACCAGCCAGGAGGTCCCGGTGAGCGTCGTCGGCAGCGGCGGGGCTCCCGCGGCGGCGACGGTCCCGGCCCCCGGAACCGGGCGTTCGTCGGCTACGGCGGGGCCCGCACCGAGAGCCACGGTCAGCAGGGCAGCCGGAAGCAACGCCAGCAGGCGCGGGGGAGTCCGCATGGTGATCCGAACGTACCCGACAGGACGCCGTCGGGAGGTTAGGACAGACTGTCCGGTGTGGTGCTCACCCGCCGTACTGCGGCCTTCCTCCTCGCCGCCGGGATCTTCCAGTGGATCGTCTGGCCGACCTTCCTGAAGAACATCTGGGCCGACCCGCGCTCGTTCGACCACGGCCCGACCGGGTTCCTGATCGTGCACGCGGTCCTCACGGCCGCCTCGCTGGCGCTGGGGACGGCCCTGCTCGTGCTCGGCGCCCGCGGCCTGCGCCGCACCCGCCGGTAGAACGGCGAGAGGCCGCCGGCCCTCGCGGGCGGCGGCCTCTCGGCGGTGCAGGTGTCCTTCGGCGGTGCGGGTGACTGCCGTCAGCCGCGGCGGAAGATCAGCGCACGCTTGACCTCCTGGATCGCCTTCGTGACCTCGATGCCGCGCGGGCAGGCGTCGGTGCAGTTGAAGGTCGTCCGGCAGCGCCAGACGCCCTCCTTGTCGTTGAGGATCTCCAGCCGCTCGTCGGCGCCGTCGTCGCGGCTGTCGAAGATGAAACGGTGGGCGTTGACGATCGCCGCCGGGCCGAAGTAGCTCTCGTCGTTCCAGAACACCGGGCAGGACGTCGTGCACGCCGCGCACAGGATGCACTTGGTCGTGTCGTCGAACCGGGCCCGGTCCTCGGCGGACTGCAGCCGCTCGCGGGTGGGCTCGCGGCCGTCGGCGATGAGGAACGGCTTCACCGAGCGGTAGGCCTCGAAGAACGGCTCCATGTCGACGATGAGGTCCTTGAGGACCGGCAGGCCCTTGATGGGCTCGACGAGGATCTCGTCGCCCAGGTCCTTCACCAGCACCTTGCAGGCCAGCCGGTTGACGCCGTTGATGCGCATCGCGTCGGAACCGCAGACGCCGTGCGCGCACGAGCGGCGGAACGTCAGCGAGCCGTCCTGGTACCACTTGATCTGGTGCAGGGCGTCCAGCAGACGGTCGCCCTTCTCGACAGGCACCTCGAAGGACTGCCAGTTGGGCTCGGCGTCGACCTCCGGGTCGAAGCGCCGGACCTTGACCGTGACGGTGCGCAGGTGGTCGGCGACGTCGCCGGACGGGCCCGGCACGGGACGCTCTTCGGTGACGGTCATCAGTACTTGCGCTCCATCGGCTTGTAGCGGGTCTCCACGACCGGCTTGTAGTCCAGGCGGATCTCGGCCTGCAGCCCCTCGCCCACCCGGTACGCCATCGTGTGGCGCATGAAGTTGATGTCGTCGCGGACGGGATAGTCCTCGCGGAAGTGCCCGCCGCGCGACTCGTTGCGCGCCTTGGCCGACACCACGAGCGCCTCGGCGAGGTCGAGCAGGAAGCCGAGCTCGACGGCCTCGAGCAACTCGGTGTTGTACCGCGAGCCGCGGTCGGAGATGCCCACGCGCTGGTAGCGCTCCTTGAGCCCGGCGATGTCGACCTCGGCCTGCTTCAGCGTGGCCTCGGTCCGGTAGACCATCGCGTTGGTGTCCATCGACTCCTGCAGGGCCTTGCGGATGGCCGCGACACTCTCGGTGCCACCGCCGTCGCGCAGCCGCTGCAGCATCTCGCGGACGGTCCGGGACGGGTCCTCCGGCAGCTCGACGTAGTCGTGGCTGTTGGCGTACGCAGCCGCCGACAGGCCCCCACGCCGGCCGAACACGTTGATGTCGAGCAGCGAGTTCGTGCCGAGGCGGTTCGCGCCGTGCACCGAGACGCAGGCGACCTCGCCGGCGGCGAACAGGCCGGGAACGATGTCGGTGTTGTTGGCGAGCACCTGGGCGTCGATGTTCGTCGGCACGCCGCCCATGGCGTAGTGCGCCGTCGGCTGGATCGGGATCGGGTCCGTGTACGGCTCGATGCCGAGGTAGGTGCGGGCGAACTCGGTGATGTCCGGGAGCTTGGCGTCGAGCTGCTCCGGCGGCAGGTGCGTCAGGTCGAGGTAGACGTGGTCGCCCTCGGGACCGCAGCCACGACCCTGCCGGATCTCGGTGTAGATGGCGCGGGAGACGACGTCGCGGGAGGCGAGGTCCTTCATCACCGGCGCGTAGCGCTCCATGAAGCGCTCGCCGTCCTTGTTGCGCAGGATGCCGCCCTCACCGCGGGCGCCCTCGGTGAGCAGGATGCCCATCTTCCAGATGCCCGTCGGGTGGAACTGGAAGAACTCCATGTCCTCGAGCGGGAGGCCCTTGCGGTACACGATGCCCATGCCGTCACCGGTGAGGGTGTGCGCGTTGGACGTGACCTTGAAGACCTTGCCGAAACCGCCGCTGGCGAACAGCACGGACTTGGCCTGGAAGACGTGGATGTCACCCGTCGCCAGCTCGTACGCCACGACACCGCTGGTGGTGCGGACGCCGTCGACGTCGGTCAGCGCGAGGTCGAGGACGTAGAACTCGTTGAAGAAGTCGATGTCCTCCTTGACGCACTGCTGGTACAGCGTCTGGAGGATCATGTGGCCGGTCCGGTCCGCCGCGAAGCAGGCGCGGCGTACGGCGGCCTCACCGTGGTTGCGGGTGTGGCCACCGAACCGGCGCTGGTCGATCCGGCCCTCGGGCGTGCGGTTGAACGGCAGGCCCATCTTCTCGAGGTCGAGGACCGCGTCGATGGCCTCCTTGCACATGACCTCGGCGGCGTCCTGGTCGACGAGGTAGTCGCCGCCCTTGACGGTGTCGAAGACGTGCCACTCCCAGTTGTCCTCCTCGACGTTGGCGAGGGCGGCACACATGCCGCCCTGCGCCGCGCCGGTGTGGGACCGGGTCGGGTACAGCTTGGTCAGCACGGCCGTCCGGCTGCGCTTGCCGGCCTCGAGAGCCGCACGCATGCCGGCGCCGCCGGCGCCGACGATGACCGTGTCGTACTTGTGGAACTGCACGTTCCCACTCACGGGTCGGCTCCTAGCTCAGGTTCGGGTCGAACGTGAAGATGACGAGCGTGCCGAGCAGCAGCACGAAGAACGTGGAGGTGTAGAGCAGCATCTTCAGCCAGAAGCGGGTGCCGTCGCGCTCCGCGTAGTCGTTGATGATGACGCGCAGGCCGTTGGTGCCGTGCAGCTCGGCGAGCCACAGCGTCGCCAGGTCCCAGGTGCGCCAGAACGGTGATGCCCAGCGACCGGCGACGAACGCGAAGTTCACCCGCTGCACGCCGCCGTCGAGGATGTTCATGATGAGCAGGTGGCCGAGCACGAGGACCAGCAGCAGCAGGCCGGACATGCGCATGAAGATCCACGCGTACATCTCGAAGTTGCTGCGCGAACGGCCACGGGCCGGGCGCTGCCGGCGGGTGCGCGGCGGCGCGATGACCGGGCGTTCGTCGGGGCCGCCGGTGACGGTGACGACGGGGGCGGTCACGACGCACTCCCGAAGATCGCCTCGACGGTGTGCTTGAGCATGAAGTAGGCGCCCGGCACCATGACCACGATGAACACCGCGACGATCGCCCAGGTCATCTGACGCTGGAAGCGCGCGCCCTTGTCCCAGAAGTCGATCGCCATGACCCGCAGGCCGTTCAGCGCGTGGAACAGCACCGCGCCGACGAGCCCGAGCTCCATGACGTTGACCAGCGGGGTCTTGTAGGTGTCGATCACGCGGTCGTAGCTGTCCGCGGACACGCGCACGAGGGCTGTGTCGAGGACGTGCGCGAACAGGAAGAAGAAGATCAGGACGCCGGTGACGCGATGCGCCACCCAGGACCACATGCCTTCACGGCCGCGGTACAGCGTTCCTGCCGGTGCCTTCGGCATGCCGGTGCGCCTCCAGGAGAAGAAGGAGCCGGGCAGATGCCCGACCGGCTCATGCTAACGACGGTGGATCAGCCGGGCACCTCCGCATGGGGCCTGATCCTGTGAACAAGGTCACGCCTGTCAGGCGCTGCTGGCCGGCCGGAACGCCGCTGCCATCCTCTCGAAGTCCGCCCGGGCGGCGGGCCAGTCGTCGCTGGTGTGGGTCTGGAAGTACAGCGAGTAACCGCGGCCGTTGACGACGAACACCCGGTTCAGCACGCGCAGGGATGCCCCGCCCGAGGAGTACGTGAACTCCCAGTCCGCGGCGGGAAAGCCGTGGAAGGTCGTCGCGGTGATGGCGATCTCCTTGTAGGCGGCGTGCGTGCGGGCGAAGGCGGCGGCCTGGTTGCGGCGGTCCTGCACCGGATCGCTCCGGCCGTTCGGGGTGGTGGAGACGCGCAGCAGCCGTCGGGTGGCCGGGTCCTTGTACTCCGGGTCGCCGGTGAAGGTGCCCGGGGCGTAGGCGGCGGGGACCGCGGCAGTCCAGCCGGCCGGGCCGCTGTAGGTCTGCCACCCTGCGGGCGTCGCGGAGCTGCCGGCGGCCGACGGGGACGCGGGCGGCGCGGCGCTCGTCCTGTCGCCGGCCCCTCCGGCTGTCGTGGCGGGATGGTCATCGCTGCGCAGCATCGTGGAAACGGCCACGCCGACTGCGGCGACGACGGCGAGCGCGATCCCGGTCAGTACCAGCGGGGTCCGCGAGCGGTGCGCGCCGCGGCCGACCGCCCTCGCCGGCTGAGCCGGAACGGCGGCGGACTTCTCCTGCCGGACCTCCTCGCGGACGTCCTCGAGCCCGAGCGCCGTGGTCTGCTCCGACCGGCGTACCCCCGCCGGCACCGGCACCGGCACCGGCGCCGACGCGACGGACGTGACCGGTGCCGAGCGGAGCACCTGCTCCAGCCGTCGCCGGGCCTCGGCCGCGTCGATCCGCAGTTCCGGGTCGCGCACGAGCAGCCCCTCCAGGAGCGGCACGAGTGGACCGGAGGCGACGAAGGGGGCGTGCTCCCCGGCGACGACGGCCGTCAGCGTCGACAGCGGTTCGCCCTTGTCGTACGGGGGGCGCCCCTCGACGGCGGCGAACAGCGTGGCGCCCAGGCACCACAGGTCCGACGCCGGGCCGGGCTGCTGGCCGCGGGCCCGCTCCGGCGCGATGTAGGACGGCGAGCCGAGGAGCAGTCCGGTGGAGGTGAGGCTGGAGTCGCCGGTGAACGTGGCGATCCCGAAGTCGGTGAGGACGACGCGGCCCTCCGCCCCCTGGCGAGGAGGCGCTATCAGGACGTTCCCGGGTTTCACGTCGCGGTGGACGATGCCCTGCGCGTGGGCCGCCTCCAGCGCGCCGAGGACGGCGAGCCCGATGTGGGCCGCCACCCGCGGGCTCAGCGGACCGTCTGTGCGGATGATCTCGGACAGCGTGCGGGCCTCGACGAGTTCCATGACGAGGTACGGGACGCCGTCCTCCTCGACGACGTCGTACACGGTGACCGCGCTCGGGTGGTCCAGCCGGGCGGCGGCGCGGGCCTCCCGGCGGGTGCGTTCGCGAAGGACCTCCCGCTCGTCGTCCGAGACGCCGTTGGGGAAGCTGACCTCCTTGACCGCCACGTCACGTCCCAGCACGACGTCCTGGGCACGCCACACGGTGCCCATGCCGCCTGATCCCAGGCGGGTGAGCAGCGTGTAGCGGCCGGCCACGGTTCTGCGGTCCTCGCCCACGCAAGCGCCCTACCCAGGACGCCGGCCGCATCACCCTCGTACCTGCGCCCTAGGCTCGGCACGCTCACAGGTACCAACCGCATCGAGGGGCAGACCATGGCGCGCGAGTCGGAGTCCGGGTTCGAGATCGCACCGGTGTACGGGCCGGGGGACGTCGCGCCCGGCCTGGAGGAGCGGCTCGGCGAGCCGGGCAGCTACCCGTACACCCGGGGCGTCTACCCGACGATGTACACCGGCCGTCCGTGGACGATGCGGCAGTACGCCGGGTTCGGTACCGCCCAGGAGTCCAACGAGCGCTACCGGCACCTGGTCGAGCAGGGGACCGGCGGCCTGTCCGTCGCGTTCGACCTGCCGACGCAGATGGGTTACGACTCCGACGACCCGATCGCCCACGGCGAGGTCGGCAAGGTCGGCGTGGCCATCGACTCGCTCGACGACATGCGCATCCTGTTCGACCAGATCCCGCTCGACCAGGTGTCGACGTCGATGACCATCAACGCCCCGGCCGCGGTGTTGCTCGTGCTCTACCAGCTGGTCGGCGAGGAGCAGGGCGTCGACCCCTCGCAGTTGACCGGCACGATCCAGAACGACGTGCTCAAGGAGTACATCGCCCGCGGCACCTACATCTACCCGCCCCAGCAGTCGCTGCGGCTGATCACCGACATCTTCCGGTACTGCAAGGCGGAGATCCCGCGCTGGAACACGATCTCGATCTCCGGCTACCACATGGCCGAGGCCGGCGCGACGCCCGCGCAGGAGATCGCGTTCACCCTCGCGGACGGGATCGAGTACGTCCGCGCGGCCGTGGCGACCGGGCAGGACGTCGACGAGTTCGCGCCCCGGCTGGCCTTCTTCTTCGTGAGCCGCACGACGATCCTCGAGGAGGTGGCGAAGTTCCGCGCCGCCCGGCGGATCTGGGCCGACGTGATGAAGAACGAGTTCGGCGCGAAGGACCCGAAGTCGCACATGCTGCGTTTCCACACCCAGACGGCGGGGGTGCAGCTGACCGCGCAGCAGCCGGAGGTCAACCTCATCCGGGTCGCCGTCCAGGGGCTGGCCGCCGTCCTGGGTGGCACCCAGTCGCTGCACACGAACTCCTACGACGAGGCGATCGCGCTGCCGACGGTCAAGGCGGCCACGCTCGCGCTGCGCACCCAGCAGGTGCTGGCGTACGAGACCGACGTGACGGCGACGGTCGACCCGTTCGCGGGCTCGTACGTGGTCGAGGCGATGACCGACGAGGTGGAGGCGGCGGCCCGCGCGCTCATGGGCCGGGTCGAGGAGATGGGCGGCGCGGTGGCCGCCATCGAGAAGGGCTTCCAGAAGAGCGAGATCGAGCGGTCGGCGTACGACGTCACCAAGGGCATCGACAGCGGCGAGCGCGTCGTGGTCGGCGTGAACCGCTACCAGTCCAAGCAGGAGGAGCGGTACGAGCCGCTGCGCGTCAACCCGACGATCGAGCAGGACCAGCGCGACCGGCTGGCCGACCTGCGGGCGCGGCGCGACAACGACGCGGTGCAGCGGGCGCTCGCCGACCTGAAGAAGGCGGCGGCGACGCCGAGCGAGAACGTGCTCTACCCGATGCGCGAGGCCCTCAGGGAGCTCGCGACGGTCGGCGAGGTGTGCGGCGCGCTGCGCGAGGTGTGGGGGGTCTACAGCCCCCAGGAGTTCTTCTGACCCGGGTCTTCTGGCACAGTGGTCCTGGGGGGACTTTCTCAGTCCTGGAGGGCTTTTCGTGGTCTCGGTGCTCATTGCCGCAGTGGTCGTCGTGGTCCTCGTGCTGGTCGGGGCGCCGTTGCTCCGTCGCCGTGGCAGGCCGGACGAGGTCGACCGCTTTTCGAACGCCCGCTCGCTGACCACCACCTGGTCGAAGGGCGACGCGCCCAAGCCGGTCGCGCCCGAGCGCACGGACGACTGAGCGGCCGGGTGCCCGGCCGGACCGGGCCGGGGTGGTGACGCCGTTCGGCTTCGCGCACCGCGGCGCCAGCGCCCACGCGCCCGAGAACACCCTGCCGGCGTTCCGGCTCGCCCTCGATCTGGGCGCCCCGGGTCTCGAGAGCGACGTGTGGCTGACGGCGGACGGTGTGCCGGTCCTGCATCACGGCGGCCGGCTGCGCCGCCGGCCGATCGACCGCATCGCCTCGGACGACCTGCCCGGCCGGCTGCCGCGGCTGTCGGAGCTGTTCGCCGCGTGCGGCACCGAGTACGACCTGTCGCTGGACATCCGGGACCGGGGGGCCGCCGAGGTCGTCCTCGCCGTCGCGCGGGCGGCGGGCCACGATCCGTCCCGGCTGTGGCTGGTGGGCGGCGGGCTGGCGGGCTCGGGCTGGCGTGAGGTGGATCCGGACGTCCGGCTCGTCTCGGGAACACACCCGGCTGATCTGGCAGGGGGCAACTGGTCCGAGCACCTCGAGCGGTTCCGGGAGGCCGGCGGGGGAGCCGTGAACCTGCGCAGGCGCCGGTGGACGCGGCCGCTCGTCGACAGCGTGCACGCGGCCGGGCTGCTGGCCTTCGGGTGGGACGCACAGACCACCCGCCGGATCCGGGGCCTGCTGGACCTGGGCTGCGACGCCGTCTACAGCGACCACGTCGACCGGATGGTCGCCGTCCTCCGCAGTTGGTCGGCGCAGACCGAAGGCCGTCGGTAGGGTCGAGGAGTGCAGATTCCGTTCGAGTCCTCCGCACGCTCGAGCCTGGGCATCGAGTGGGAACTCGAGCTGGTGGACCGCGAGACCCGCCAGCTGCGTTCGGGTGCCTCGGAGATCCTCGGGCGGATGGCGCCGGACGGCGAGGAGCACCCCAAGGCCAAGCACGAACTGCTCGAGTGCTGCATCGAGGTCATCACCGGTGTCTGCGGGACGGTGGACGAGGCGCTGGCCGACCTGGCCGGCACGATCGCCGAGGTGACCGAGCACGCGGACCGGCTCGGGCTCGGGCTGATGTGCTCGGGATCGCACCCGACGACGGACCCGATGACGCAGCAGATCAGCCCGAAGCCGCGGTATGCCGAGCTCGTGGAGCAGATGCAGTGGCTCGCCCGGCAGCTGCAGATCTTCGGGGTCCACGTGCACGTCGGGGTGCGCTCGCCCGACAAGGCGATCCCCATCGTGAACGCGCTGACGGCGTACATCCCGCACTTCCTCGCGCTGTCGGCCTCGTCGCCGTACTGGATCGGCAACGACACCGGCCTCGCGTCCGCGCGCTCGAAGGTGTTCGAGCAGCTCCCGACGGCCGGCCTGCCGTATCAGCTGTCGGGCTGGCCGCAGTTCGAGGAGTACATGGAGACGCTGATCTCCACCAAGACCATCGGCTCGATCAAGGAGGTCTGGTGGGACATCCGTCCGCACCCGACCTACGGGACGGTCGAGCTGCGCATCTGTGACGGGCTGCCGACGCTCGGCGAGGTCGGCATGGTCGCCGCGCTCTCGCACTGCCTCGTCGACATGTTCGACCGCGAGATCGACAAGGGCTACACGCTGCCGACGCCGAAGGGCTGGGTGATCCGCGAGAACAAGTGGCGGGCCGCGCGCTACGGCCTCGACGCCGAGGTCATCTCCGGGGAGCAGGACAGCACGATGCCGCTGCGGGAGTCGCTGGCCGAGCTGGTCAGTGAGCTCGGCCCGACCGCGGACCGGCTGGGTTGCAGCGAGCAGCTGGCGCTCGTCCAGCAGGTCGTCGACGGGGGCGCGTCGTACCAGCGGCAGCGGGCCGTCGCCGCGGCCAGCGGTGGGGACCTGACCGCGGTGGTGGACAGCCTGCTGCAGGAGTTCACGACGAACACGCGCACGTCGCTGCCGACGCTGC
Organism: Frankiales bacterium; assembly: GCA_025965475.1. Classification (GTDB taxonomy): domain Bacteria; phylum Actinomycetota; class Actinomycetes; order Mycobacteriales; family SCTD01; genus RYN-124. Next base: position 23,496 of record JAOPWV010000077.1, read on the forward strand.
AGCCGCCGGTCGGGGCGCCCGCGGCGCCGGGTGCCGCGTCATGACGAGCGCCGGACCACAGATCGCCGATGCCTGGCTGGCGAGTCACGAGGCCGAGCTGTCCGTCGTACGCCGGAGGCTGCACGCGCACCCCGAGCTCAGCCGCCGGGAGTACGAGACCACCGCCCTGCTGGTCGACCGGCTCGAGCAGGCTGGGCTGTCGCCCAAGGTGCTGGACGCCGGAACCGGCCTCGTCTGCGACGTCGGCACGGGGGACGGCCCGGTCGTCGTGCTGCGTGCCGACATCGACGCGCTGCCGCTGACCGACGAGAAGGACGTGTCCTACCGGTCCCAGGTCCCCGGTGTCTGCCATGCCTGCGGGCACGACGTGCACACCGCCGTGCTGCTCGGGGCCGGACTCGCGCTGGCCGCGGTCGCCGACCGGCTCCCGGGGCGGGTGCGCCTGGTCTTCCAGCCGGCCGAGGAGCTCATGCCCGGCGGCGCGCTCGACGTCGTCGCCCAGGGCTGGATCAAGGACGCGTCGGCCATCTTCGGCCTGCACTGCGACCCGACGCTCGAGGTCGGCCGGATCGGGCTGAAGGCGGGCGCGATCACCGCAGCCGCGGACTCGGTCGAGGTCCGCCTGACCGGCCCAGGCGGCCACACGTCGCGCCCGCACAACACCGTCGATCTCGTGCACGCGCTGGCCACGGTCGCCACCGGCCTGCCCGACGCGCTGTCCCGGCTGGTCGACCCGCGGGCCGGCCTGTGCCTGGTCTGGGGTCATGTGTCCGCGGGGGTGGCGCGCAACGCGATCCCCCGGGAGGGGGTGCTTCAGGGCACCCTGCGGGTGCTCGACACGTCCGCCTGGCAGGCGGCGCCCGACCTGGTCCGCCGGGTCGTGGACGGCCTCGTGGCGCCGTACGGCGCGCGGGCCGACGTCACCTACGAGCGCGGCGTTCCGCCGGTGGTCAACGACGTGGCGGCCACGGCGCTGTTCGCGGCGGCGGTGGAGGCGGCCCTCGGCCCCGGCGCCGCGGTGCCGACCGTGCAGTCGCTGGGGGGCGAGGACTTCTCCTGGTACCTCGAGCACGTACCCGGCGCGATGGCCCGCCTCGGTGTGCGGCCGCCCGGGCTGGACCGCCCGCTGGACCTGCACCAGGGGATGTTCGACGTGGACGAGGCGGCGCTGGCCGTGGGCGTGCGTGTCCTGGTGACGGCCGCGGTGGCCGCGCTGACCGCGTCCTGACCGGCCGCTCCTAGGCTGCGCCGCATGCGCCCTGCTCCCCGCGCCGCCCCGCCGGGCTGGCAGGTCTGGACCGCGCTCGGGATCGTCTACGTCGTCTGGGGTTCGACCTACCTCGCCATCCGGTACGTCGTCGGGTCGCTGCCCCCGATGTTCTCGGCCTGCACCCGGTTCGCGCTGGCCGGCCTGGTCCTCGCCACCTTCCTCGCCGTACGCCACCGGCCCGGTGCCTGGCGGGCGACCCGCCGGCAGTGGCTCAACGCCGGGCTGATCGGGGTGATGCTCCTGTGCGGCGGCAACGGCGGGGTGACGCTGGCCGAGGACCGCGGGCTGCCATCGGGGCTCACGGCGCTGCTCGTGGCCGCCGTACCGCTCTGGGTGGTGCTGCTGCGGCTGCTCGACGGCGACCGGCCGGCCCGGCGCACGCTCATCGGGGTGGGTATCGGCTTCGTCGGGCTGGCGGTGCTGCTCGGCCCCGGCGCGCGGCCGTCCGCCGTGAGCGCCGGCGCGGCGGCGCTGGTGCTGGGTTCGAGCCTGCTGTGGGCGGCCGGGTCGTACCTCGCCACCCGCCTGGAGCTGCCCGCCGAGCCGCTCCTGGCGACGGTGGCCCAGATGGCCGGCGGGGCGATCGGTTTCGCGCTGATCGGGTCGATCCGGCACGAGACGCTCGATCCCGCGCATGTGCAGACCTCCTCGCTCGTGGCGCTGGCCTACCTGGTCGTGTTCGGCTCCGTCGTGGCCTTCACGGCGTACTCCTGGCTGCTGGGCGTGGCGCCGGTGTCCAAGGTCGCGACCTACGCGTACGTGAACCCGGTGGTGGCGGTGCTGCTGGGATCACTGTTCGTCGGCGAGACGGTCACCGGGACGGCCCTTTTCGGCGGCGCCCTGACCCTGCTCGCGGTCGCCGTCGTGGTGTCGGAGGAGGGGCGACGGCGCGGGGACCTGCCGCTGGAGGTGCCGGCCGATGCGCCGGTGGCTCAGACCCCCGACGACGTACAGGGGCGCGAACGCAGCTCGAGGACGTAGTCGTCCGGGGCGCCGGCCGCCTCGGCCGCGGCGGCCAGGACGCCGAGATAGCGCGCGGAGGGGAGGCCGCCCTCGTAGCCGTTCAGCACGTAGACCCAGGCCAGGCGCTCGTCGTCGAGGGTGTGCACGCGCACGCGCAGCTTGCGGTACAGCCCGTTGTCGGCGCCCTCCCAGGCGTCGAGCTGGCGGACGTCGCCGTCGGTCAGGTCGTAGAGCGCGACGAACACGTGCTCGCCGGGAGCCTCGACCAGCGTCGCCAGGGCGCCCTCCCAGCCCAGGTCCTCGCCGCCGAACGTCAGCCGCCAGCCCTCGATCCAACCGGTTCCCGCAAGCGGCGAGTGGGGGCACCGCTCGTGCATCTGGGTGGGGTCACAGTTGCTGCCATACGCGGCATAGAGCGCCATGCGCCGGAGACTAGCCGGGCCCGGAATGGGACCATGTACCCGTGACTCGCATCGCGATCGTCGGAGGCGGCCCGGCCGGCTACGAGGCGGCCCTGGTGGCTGTGCAGCTCGGCGCGACCGTGACCGTCGTCGAACGCGACGGCGTCGGCGGCCAGTGCGTGCTGGCCGACTGCGTGCCCTCCAAGACGTTCATCGCCACGAGCGAGGCGATGACGGAGTTGTCCGAGGCGGACCGCGTCGGCGTGCACGCCGGCGAGGTCGTCTCGGTGCGCACCCCGGAGGTGCACGCCCGCGTCAAGGCGCTCGCGCTCGCGCAGTCGGCGGACATCAGCCGCAGCCTCGGCCGGGCCGGCGTCCAGGTCCTGCTCGGCAGCGCGTGCCTCAAGGGCGGCGGCAAGGTCGAGGTGACGGGCGAGGACGGCGAGCAGCAGCTGCTGGAGGCCGACGTCATCCTGCTCGCGACGGGTGCGCACCCTCGCGTCGTGCCGGGCGCCGAGCCCGACGGCGAGCGGATCCTCGACTGGCGCCAGCTCTACGACCTGCCGGAGCTGCCCGAGCGGCTGGTGGTCGTCGGCTCGGGTGTCACCGGTGCCGAGTTCGCCAGCGCGTACCTCGCGATGGGCTCACAGGTCTCCCTCGTCTCCAGCCGCGAGCGCGTGCTCCCCGGCGAGGACAGCGACGCCGCAGAGGTGCTGCAGGCCGTGTTCGAGCGCCGCGGGATGAACGTCGTGCGCGGACGCGCGGCCGGTGTGGAGCGGACCGCCGACGGCGTCGTCGTACGCCTGACCGACGGCTCGACCGTCGAGGGCAGCCACGCGCTGATGACCGTCGGGTCGATCCCGAACACCGACGACCTGGGGCTCGAGAACGCCGGCGTGACGCTGACCGAGGGCGGGTTCGTCCAGGTCGACCGGGTGTCGCGGACGACCGCGCCCGGGATCTACGCCGCCGGCGACTGCACGGGCGTGCTGATGCTCGCGTCGGTCGCGGCGATGCAGGGCCGGATCGCAATGTGGCACGCGCTCGGCGAGGCGGTCGCCCCGATGCGTCTCGGCACGGTGGCGGCGAACGTGTTCACCGACCCGGAGGTCGCCTCCGTCGGGGTGACGCAGAAGCAGGTGGAGTCGGGCACCGTGCAGGCGCAGGGCGTGCGGCTGCCGCTCGCGACCAACGCCCGCGCGAAGATGCAGGGGATCACCGACGGCTTCGTGAAGCTGTTCTGCCGCCCCGGCTCCGGGACGATCGTCGGCGGCGTCGTCGTCGCCCCCAAGGCGAGCGAGCTGATCCTGGCGGTGTCGCTGGCGGTCCAGAACGGCTTGACGGTGGACCAGGTCGCCCACACGTTCGCGATCTACCCGTCGCTGTCCGGCTCGCTCACGGAGGCGGCCCGCCAGCTCATGCTGCACGAGTCCTGAGCCGCGGTACCGCTACCTGCCGCGGGTCAGCACCTGTCCCCGCGCCGCACCATCCCGCTGCGTCCGGCTGATCGTGGCTCAGGAGCCACCGTTGCCCGGACACAGCCCGATCCGGTCGCCGCGCTAGGGCGTTGCGTCCGGCTGATCGTGGCTCAGGAGCCACCGTTGCCCGGACGCAAGCACTTGTCCGGGCGCGGGTCGGTCAGTCCTTGATCTCGCAGATGACGGCGCCGCTGGTCACGGTCTCGCCGACGGCGGCGGCCAGCCCCGTGACGGTGCCGGCCTTGTGCGCGTTCAGCGGCTGCTCCATCTTCATCGCCTCGAGCACGACGATGAGGTCGCCCGCGGCGACAGTCGCGCCGTCCTCGACGGCGACCTTCACGATGGTGCCCTGCATCGGCGAGGTCAGCGTGTCGCCGGAGGCCTGCGCCGCGCCCCCGCCGCCGCCGGCCTTGCGCGGCGCGTTCTTCTTGCGGGCCGGACCGGACGGGGCGCCGAGACCGGCGGGCAGGGTGACCTCGAGCCGCTTGCCCCCGACCTCCACGACGACCGTCTCGCGCGGCTCGGTCTCCTCCGCGTCGGCCTCGCCGCCGGCGTACGGCGGGATGTCGTTGTCGAACTCGGTCTCGATCCAGCGGTTGTGCACCGAGAACGGCTCGGCGGTGAAAGCCGGGTCCTGGACCACCTTGCGGTGGAAGGGGATCAGCGTGGCCATCCCCTCCACCTCCATCTCGGCGAGCGCGCGGGCCGAGCGCTCCAGCGCCTCCTGGCGGGTGGCGCCGGTCACGATCAGCTTGGCGAGCAGCGAGTCGAAGGCGCCACCGATGACCGAGCCGGACTCGACGCCGCTGTCGACGCGTACGCCGGGGCCGAGCGGGGGGACGAGCCGGGTGACCGTGCCCGGTGCGGGCAGGAACCCGCGGCCCGGGTCCTCGCCGTTGATGCGGAACTCGAACGCGTGCCCGCGCGGCTGCGGGTCGCCGAAGGACAGCTCGAGGCCGTCGGCGATGCGGAACTGCTCGCGCACCAGGTCGACGCCGGTGGTCTCCTCGGTGACCGGGTGCTCCACCTGCAGGCGGGTGTTGACCTCGAGGAAGGAGATGAGGCCGTCCTGCGCGACGAGGAACTCGCACGTGCCGGCGCCGACGTAGTTCGCCTCCCGGATGATCTTCTTGGAGGCGTCGTACAGGGTCGCGAGCTGCTCGTCGGTCAGGAAGGGCGCGGGCGCCTCCTCCACGACCTTCTGGTAGCGGCGCTGCAGCGAGCAGTCGCGGGTACCCACGACGACCACGTTGCCGTGGCTGTCGGCGAGCACCTGGGTCTCGACGTGGCGCGGCTTGTCCAGGTAGCGCTCGACGAAGCACTCGCCCCGGCCGAAGGCGGCGACGGCCTCGCGGACGGCCGACTCGTACAGCTCCGGGATCTCCTCCATCGTGCGGGCGATCTTCAGCCCGCGGCCACCACCGCCGAAGGCGGCCTTGATGGCGACAGGGACGCCGTACTCCTCGGCGAACGCGATGACCTCGTCGACGCCCTTCACGGGGTCGGCGGTCCCGGGCGCAAGCGGGGCACCGATCTTCAGCGCGATGTGCCGCGCGGTGGTCTTGTCGCCGAGCGCGGCGATCGCCTCGGGCGACGGGCCGATCCAGGTCACGCCCGCGTCGATGACCGCCTGCGCGAACTCGGCGTTCTCCGAGAGGAACCCGTAGCCGGGGTGGACGGCGTCGGCACCGGACTGCTTGACCGCGTCGAGGACCTTGTCGATGCGCAGGTACGAGTCGCCGGGAGTGGTCCCGCCCAGCGCGATGGCCTCGTCGGCGACGCGGACGTGCAGCGCATCGAGGTCGGGCTCTGCGTAGACCGCGACCGACTGCAGTCCGGCATCTCGGCAGGCACGGGCGACACGGACGGCGATCTCGCCACGGTTGGCGATCAGGACCTTCTGCACGGTGGCCGGTCTCCGCAGGTCTCGGGGGGCTCCTACCGGGTCCGGGGGATCCGGGGGGAGAGCGCCGAGGAGGCGCGTCCGGAGCCTAGCGAGGGCGCTGCGCAGCTGTGTCGGCCGGTAGGTCGGCCGGTAGGTCGGCCGCTGGCCCGGCCGGTGCGCAGGGCGGCAGCGCCACCGAGCCCGGACTGCGGTCCTCGGCGTTCCCCGCGGCGGTCACCACCAGGCCGATGGCGACCCCGATGGTCCACGCGGTGAGGTGGCCGAGGTCGGTGAACGTGTCGGACACGGCCAGGCGGGCGACCAGCAGCAGCGTCCCGGCGAGGACCCAACGGAGCCGGTGCTCGGGGCGGCGGGCGGTGAGAACGCCGAGCACCGCGGCGACGCCGTAGCTGACGCCGACGTCGGGCTGCTGGGCGATCGACCGGTCGAGCTGGTGGTGGGCGATGCCGGTGGCGAGCAGCACCGCCACGAACAGCGTCGCCCCGACGTGACCGAAGACCGCGACGACGAGTGTGGCGAGCCGGCCGACCCAGCGCTGCGCGGCGCCGTAGGCGACGACCAGCGGGGCCAGGACCCACAGGCCGGCGGGCGTGGCGACGACGAACGCGCTCAGTCCGAGCACGAACAGCGGGCGCTGACGCAGGTTCGCGAGGTTGGTGCTGCTGTCCAGGACCAGCTGGTGGCCGTGCGCGGCCGGCAGCGCGGAGATCGCGACGGCGATCACCAGGACGACGACGGCGTACCCGACGGCCAGGTCGCGGCCGGCCAGGGCCCGGCGGACGCGAGTGCCCTGCATGCCTGACCTACCGGGGCAGCCCGGAGGCCCGCCAGGCACCCGGCCCGTGCGGCAGGTGGCCGCGCAGCGTCGGGATCGACCACAGCGAGCGGGGCGCGGGGGCCGGCTCCTCGTCGGCCCCCCGGGCGAGGAGCACCGTGACCACCGCGGCCAGCTCCTCGGCCGTGGGCTCGCCGCGCACGACCCGCAGGATCGGGCGGGACGGCTGCTCCGGGGTGGCGCCGGCGTCCGTCACAGCGGGATGTTCCCGTGCTTCTTGGCAGGCAGGGTCTCGCGCTTGTTCTGCAGCAGGCGCAGCGCCTTGGCGACCTCGCGCCGGGTCTGTGACGGCTCGATGACCGCGTCGACGAAACCGCGCTCGGCCGCGATGTACGGCGTGGCGAACGTGTCCTCGTAGTCGGTGATGAACTCGGCGCGCAGCTGCTCCGGGTCGTCGGCGGCCGCGATCTCCCGGCGGCGGATGATGTTGACCGCGCCCTGCGCACCCATCACGGCGACCTGGCCGGTCGGCCAGGACAGCGTGATGTCCGACCGCAGGTGCTTCGAGCCCATGACGACGTACGCGCCGCCGTACGCCTTGCGGGTGATGATCGTGATCTTGGGGACGGTGGCCTCGGCGTAGGCGAACAGCAGCTTCGCGCCTCGCCGGATGATGCCGGCGTGCTCCTGCCCGACGCCGGGCAGGAAGCCGGGCACGTCGACGAACGTGATGATCGGGATGTTGAACGCGTCGCAGGTGCGCACGAAGCGCGCCGCCTTCTCCGACGAGTCGATGTCGAGGCAGCCCGCGACGTGCATCGGGTTGTTGCCGACGAGCCCGACGGACCGGCCCTCGACCCGGCCGAAGCCGCAGACGATGTTCGGCGCCCACAGCGCCTGCACCTCGACGAACTCGCCGTCGTCGACGACGTGCTCGATGACCCGGTGCATGTCGTACGGCGTGTTGTTGCTGTCCGGGATGAACGTGTCCAGCTCGACGTCCGGCTCCTCGCTGAGCGCGTCCGGCGCGTCGAAGACCGGCGGCTCCGCCAGGTTGTTGCTCGGCAGGTAGGACAGCAGGAGCTTGGCGAGGTCGAGGCACTCCTTCTCGTCGGCGCTCATGAAGTGCGCGACGCCGCTCTTCGAGTTGTGGGTGCGCGCGCCGCCGAGCTCCTCCATCTCCACGTCCTCGCCGGTGACGGTCTTGATGACGTCCGGTCCGGTGATGAACATGTGCGAGCCGCCGTCGACCATCAGCGTGAAGTCGGTGATGGCCGGCGAGTACACGGCGCCGCCGGCGCACGAGCCGAGGATCAGCGACAGCTGCGGGATGACGCCCGAGCCGATCACGTTGCGGTAGAAGATCTCGCCGTACAGGGCGAGACCCATGATCCCCTCCTGGATCCGGGCGCCGCCGCCGTCGTTGAGGCCCACGACGGGGCAGCCGTTCTTCAGCGCCAGGTCCATGATCTTGACGATCTTCTCGCCGTAGACCTCGCCGAGGCTCCCGCCGAAGACGGTGGCGTCCTGGCTGAAGACGCAGACCGGCCGGCCGTCCACGGTCCCGTAGCCGGTGATCACACCGTCGCTGTAGGGCCGGTTCTTGTCGACGCCGAAGTCGTGCGCCCGGTGCCGGGCGAGCGCGTCGGTCTCGACGAACGACCCTTCGTCGAGGAAGTACTCCACCCGCTCGCGGGCGGTCATCTTGCCCTTGGCGTGCTGGGCGTCGACGGCGCGCTGCGACCCGGCGTGGATCATCGCGTCGTTGCGTCGGCGGAGCTCGGCCAGCTTGCCGGCGGTGGTGTGGACGTCCGGGACGTCCAGCGCGGGGGCTTCGGAATCCGGTGCGGCGGTCACGCGGCGGAGGCTACTCGGCGGTTCTGGCACTCTGCTGAGGGTGTACGACGACCTCGCGCGGCCGCCCCTTCGTCCCGCCTCCCTGAACCGGGCGCTGGCGTCGGACGGGTGGCGGGTCGAGGTGCTGCCGGAGACGGAGTCCACGAACGCCGTCGTGGCCGGGCGCGCCCGCGCGGGCGAGCCGGCGGGCCTGGTCGTCGTCGCCGAACAGCAGACCGCGGGACGCGGGCGTCTCGGCCGGTCGTGGGTCTCGCCGCCCCGGGCCGGCCTCACGTTCTCGGTGCTCCTGCGGCCGACCCTGCCGCTGGCCCACTGGGGCTGGGTGCCGCTGCTGAGCGGCCTCGCGGTCGCCCGTGCGCTGCGTGGGCAGACCGGCCTGGACGCGCTGCTCAAGTGGCCGAACGACGTCCTCGTGTCCGGCCGGAAGGTGTGCGGCGTGCTCGCCGAGGTCGCGGCCCCCGGGGCGGCGGTGGTCGGCATCGGGCTCAACGTCACGACCCGGCGCGAGGAGCTGCCGCACGACGGGGCCAGCTCGCTGCAGCTGGAGGGCTCCGGCACGACCGATCGCGACACGATCCTGCGCGCGGTGCTGCGCGAGCTGTCGGCCGTGACGGCTGACGACGCGGCCGCGCGGGCCGACTACCGGCGGCTGTGCGCCACCCTCGGCGCGCCGGTCCGCGTCGAACTGCCCGCGGGACCCCCCGTCATCGGCACCGCCGACGGGGTGGACGACGACGGACGGCTCATCGTCGACGGGACGCCGTACGGCGCCGGCGACGTGGTGCACCTGCGACCCGCCACGCCCTGACGCGGGCTCCCGGTGGCGGGTGGTCTGAGCCACACTGGGGATCATGGCGTTCCCCGCGAAACTGCTGGCCGAGGACGAGCGGCTGGTGCTCGACCTGCACCCGCACTGGAAGGCGCTCGTCAGCCCGGCGGTGACGCTGGTCCTGGTGCTGGGCGCCGCCGGGTTCGCCGCCGCCGCGCTGCCCGAGGGCAGGTACCAGGGCTGGGGCCGGCTCGGCGTGGTCGTCGTGGCGGTCGCCCTGCTCGGGGCGTACGCGCTGCGGCCGTTCCTGCGGTGGGTCACGACGCACTTCGTGGTCACCGACCGGCGGGTGCTGGTGCGCACCGGGATCCTGGCCCGCACCGGCCGCGACGTGCCGCTGTCGCGGATCAACGACATCACGTTCAGCCACACGCTGCTCGAGCGCATGCTCGGCTGCGGGACGCTCGTCGTCGAGTCGGCAGGGGAACGCGGGCAGGTCGTGCTGCACGAGGTGCCGGCCGTCGAGAGCGTGCAGCGACGGCTCTACGACCTCGTCGAGCGGACGGACGAGCGGATGCGCGGGTTCAGGGCGGAGTGAGCCGGTCCCGCCGGCCGAGCACCTCACCGTCGACGATCCGGTCCGGGTCGAACGGCGGCCAGTCGCCCTGTGGAGGGCGGACCCGCTCGTAGACGTCGGTCTGCCGGCGGGCTCCGGCCTGCTCACCCGGTCCACCGGCGTTCACGCCGATGCCGGAGAGCACCGCCACGAGCCCGGCGGCGACGCAGACCGCGGCGGCCGCCGCCCCGGAGGGCATGACGAAGGCCGACAGGACGAAGGCGAGCAGGGCCACCGCGCGCAGGGAGAGGTAGGTCACCTGCCTACGGCCCATCCGGCGCATGCCCACGACGGTACGCCGATCACGGGCACCGGGCAGGCCGTCTCTGCCGCCCCGTTAGCCTGCGCGCATGGGGGCTGACCGCCAGGAGCTCGCGGGTCTCGACGAGGCGCTGCTGGGCGCGCCCTGCACCCTGACCCGCGACGAGGTGACGGCCCGGGCGGGCGTGGGCACCGACGAGGCGCGGGCGGTCTGGGCGGCCATGGGCTTCGCCGAGGTGCCGCCGGACGAGCGGGTGTTCACCGAGCGGGACGTCGAGGCGCTGCGGACGGCGTTCGCCCTGCGCGCCACCGGCCTGGTGGACCCCGACACCCTGCTCGTGCTGGCCCGGGCGATGGGCCAGGGCCTCGCCCGGCTCGCGGAGGCGCAGGTCGAGGTGTTCCGCGGCCAGGCCGACGGGATGACGGTCGAGCAGGCGTACGAGGCGGCGACGGCTGCGGCGGACGACGTGGTGCCCGGGCTGGAACGGCTGCTGGTGCACGTGTGGCGGCGCCAGTTCGCCGCGGCCACCGAGCGGTCCCTGGCCACCCTCACCGTCGGGCATCCGGTGCTGGCGGTCGGGTTCGTCGACCTGGTCGGCTTCACCCAGACCAGCCGGGAGTACGACGCCGGGCAGCTGCAGCGACTGCTGGAGCGGTTCGAGCGCGAGACGTCGCTGCGCGTCACCGCCTGCGGTGGCCGCGTGATCAAGATGCTCGGCGACGAGGTGCTGTACGTGACCGACGACGTGGCCGGGGCCGCGGAGGTCGCGCTCGAGACGGTGGCGCTGCACGAGCAGGACGACTCGCTGCCCGAGGTGCGCGCCGGCGTGGCCCTGGGCCCGGTGCTGGCCAGGCTGGGCGACGTGTTCGGCGAACCGGTCAATCTTGCCAGCCGGCTGACCACGGAGGCGCGGCCCAGCAGCGTGCTCGTCGACCGGGTGGCGGCCGACGCGCTGCGGGACGACCCGGCGTACGAGCTGGTCCGGCTCAAGCACCGGTCGGTCCGCGGTTACCGCGCGCTGCGTCCGTACCTGCTCCGCAGGGCCGCCGCGTCGTAGCCTGGCGCGCATGAGCGATCTGCCGGAGCGGATCAGCCTGCGCGAGGTGGGTCCCCGCGACGGGCTGCAGAACGAAGCGCCCGTCCCGACGGCCGCCAAGGTCGCCCTCATCGACGCGCTGTCCCGGACCGGCGTGGGCCGGATCGAGGCCGTCTCCTTCGTGCACCCGAAGGCGATCCCGTCGATGGCCGACGCCGCCGAGGTGTGGGTCGCGGTCGAGAAGTCCGACGCCGTCCGCTACTCCGCGCTGGTGCCCAACCTGCGCGGTGCCCAGCGTGCCCTGGACGCGGGCTTCCGGGAGATCGAGGTCGTCGTGTCGGCGTCGGACACGCACAACCGCAAGAACGTCAACCGGTCCACCGAGGAGTCGCTGGACGACATCGCCGTCCTGTTGCAGGCGGCCCACGACGCGGGTGCCATCTGTCAGGTCGTCGTGTCGACGGCGTTCGGCTGCCCCTACGAGGGCGACGTGCCGGTGCAGCGGGTGCTCGATGTCGCGGCGCGCGCGCTGGCGGACGGCGCGGACAGCCTGTCGTACGGCGACACCACCGGGATGGCCACGCCGTCCCGCGTCACCGCCCTCGTCGGCGCGACCCGCATGCGCCTGCCGGACGCGGACCTGAACCTGCACTTCCACAACACCCGCGGCACCGGGCTCGCCAACGTGCTGGCCGCGCTGCAGCTCGGCATCGTCGACTACGACGCCTCGGTGGGCGGCCTCGGCGGCTGCCCGTACGCGCCCGGTGCGACCGGCAACGTCTGCACGGAGGACCTGGTGCACATGGTCGAGGACATGGGGGTCGACACCGGCGTCGACCTCGACGCGCTGCTCGACGCGGCCCGCGAGGCCGAGCGCCTGGTCGGACGCACCCTGCCGTCCCAGGTGCTCCGTGCGGGACCCCGCACCCGGCTCGCCACCTGAGCCAGCCATGCTGAACGGCACGTCCCTGACCCGCACGTACTCGTAGAGGAGCACACATGGCACTGACCGATCTCGACGTCGAAACCCTGCAGGGCGAGCGCACCACGCTCGGTGCGCTGACCGGCGGCCGCGCCGCTCTGGTCGTCAACGTCGCCTCGAAGTGCGGGCTCACGCCGCAGTACACGGGGCTCGAGCAGCTGCACGAGGAGCTGGCGGACCGCGGCTTCACCGTCCTCGGCGTGCCCTCCAACCAGTTCGGCGGCCAGGAGCCCGGGTCCGCCGACGAGATCGCGGAGTTCTGCTCGGCGACGTACGGCGTGACGTTCCCGATGCTGGCCAAGACCGACGTGAACGGACCCGACCGGCACCCGCTGTTCGACACGCTGACGACGCAGCCGGATGCGGCCGGCGAGACCGGTGACGTGCGGTGGAACTTCGAGAAGTGGGTGCTGTCGCGCGACGGCGAGGTGCTGGCCCGCTTCCACCCGAAGACCGAGCCGTCCGACCCGGCGCTGCGCGAGGCCCTCGAGCGCGCCCTGAGCCCTGAGCGGCGCTAAGGCGCCAGTGCCAGCCGCAGGACCTGCTCGGCCGACCGGCGGTCCCCGGCCCAGCGCAGCCGGGGGTCGCCGGGGTCGAGCCGGTGCCACAACAGGAGCAGCAGGAGCTCGGCCGGTGCCGTGACGGTTGCGACCGGGTCGCCGTCGCCCAGGATCCAGGCGCCCGGCCCGTCGAGCGCCCGCAGCTCAAGGCCGACGGACGGAGCGGCGGTGCGGCCGAGCTCGATCTGCCGCGGCGCGAGCAGCTCGACGACCTCGGCCACGCCGTCCGCGGCCAGGGCCGGGTCGATGCCCGACGGCTCACCGACGGCCTGCTCCGCGTCCCACCGGTGCACGACCGTCTCGAGCGCCTGCCGGCGTACCCAGAACCCGGCCGTGCGGTCCGCCGTGAACGACCAGCAGGACGCGGACGGATCGGCCGTGGACAGGGCCGCCAGCAGGTCGTCGGCGCCGTCGGCGAACCAGGCCGCGAGGTCGTCGGCGCCGTCAGGGGCCGACTGCCCCTGCCGCTCCCCGGTGCTGACGATCAGGGTCGCCCAGCGGTGCACGCTGCCGAGGTGCAGCGTCAGGTCGCGCACCGACCAGCCGGGGCAGCCGGCCACCGGCTCGGTGAGCTCGGCGCGGGCGAGGACGCCGAGGACGGCGTCCGCGTCCCGGCGCAGGTGCTGCAGGTGATCCACCGTCATCGATCCACCGTCATCCCGATCTCCTGGCCGCGACCCGCGCCACGACGAACAGCCCGGCGCCGGACAGTACGCCGAGCAGCAGGCAGCCGCCCCACAACGCGTTCTCGCCCAGCCGGTCGAGGGTGGCCGTGCCGAGCGCAGGACCGACGAAAGCGGCGACGCCGTACGACAGCCCGTACATCCCCATGTAGCGACCGCGCAGGTGGGGCGGCGCGATGCTCGCGATGAGCGCCCCGAGCTGGCCGGCGCCGACGAGCTCGCCGAGCGTCCACACCGTGACCGCGGCGAGGTGGGTGGGCAGGGTGTCCGCGAAGGCCGTCAGGGCGAGACCGGCGCCGATCACGACGCCGCTGGCCAGGAGCAGCGGAGCGCGGCCGCGGCGGCCGAGCGCACCCAGCAGCAACGGCTGCAGCAGGACGATCAGCACGCAGTTCAGGCTGATGGCGATGCCGTACCCCCTGGTGCCCAGGCCGTCGGCCGTGATCGCCAGGGGCAGCGTGAAGAAGGCCTGCAGGTAGGCCACGCTCTGCAGGACCACGGATGCCACCAGCAGGAGCATCAGCCGGTCCCGGGCCACGTCCCGCAGCCTGCCGGGCTCGCGGTGGTGCTGCGGGCGGGTCTCCGGCACGCCGCGCAGGATGACCGCCGCGAAGACCAGCGAGGTGGCGGCGTCGCCGAGGAACAGCAGCCAGTAGCCGTGGTCGGCCAGGAGTCCGGCCAGCAGGGTGGCGACCGCGAAGCCCAGGTTGATCGCCCAGAACAGCAGGGCGTACGCCCGCGGCCGGTGCTTCTCGTCGACCAGGTCGGCGATGGCGGCCTGCGAGGCCGGCCGGTACAGGTCGGCCGAGATCCCGTAGACGAAGACCGCCAGGCACAGCAGCGGCAGGCTGGTCGCTGCCCCGACCAGGACCAGGGTGGTGGCGGCGGCCACGAGCCCGCCGACCATGGTGCGCCGGCGCCCGACCCGGTCGGCCAGGACCCCACCGACGGGCTGGCTGATCGCCAGCCCGAGCCCGTGGGCGGACAGCACCAGACCGGCCTGCGAGATCGACAGGCCGCGGGTGCGGGTGAGGTACAGGACCAGGAACGGGGCCACGAAGGCGCCGAGCCGGTTGACGAGGGCCCCGGTCCACAGCGCCCAGAACGCGCGGGGCAGGCCCCCGACCCGCGTCTCCCACCGGCCCGGCAGAGCCTCGGTGGGGGCGGGGATGTTCATGTTGTCGAGGTTGCCACGGCTGTCAGCCGGTTTGCGGTCGTTGGGCGCCTGGCCGTAGAGGTGGCAGGCTCCGGCGGCGTGACGACTGACGCGACGGCCGACCCGGGCCATGCCCACCTGTCCGACCTGCGGGCCCTGGTCGAGAAGGGTGGGGCGGAGAAGTACCACGACGCCAACACCGCCAAAGGCAAGCTGTTCGCCCGCGACCGGGTGGCGCTGCTCGTCGACGCGGGCTCGTTCGTCGAGGACGGCCTGTACGCCAACGCGCTGGCCGGTGACCTGCCCGCGGACGGCGTGATGACCGGGACGGCGACCGTCGACGGCCGCCCCGTCTGCGTGATGGCCAACGACTCGACGGTCAAGGCCGGCTCGTGGGGCGCCCGCACCGTGGAGAAGATCATCCGGATCATCGAGACGGCGTACCGGACCGGCGTCCCGATGGTGTGGCTCGTCGACTCGGCGGGCGCGCGCATCACGGACCAGGTCGACCTGTTCCCGGGGCGCCGCGGGGCCGGCCGGATCTTCCACACGCAGGTCCGTGCCAGCGGGTCGATCCCTCAGGTGTGCGCCCTGTTCGGGCCGTCGGCAGCCGGGGGTGCCTACATCCCGGCGTTCTGCGACGTCGTGATCATGGTCGAGGGCAACGCATCGATGTACCTCGGCTCGGACCGCATGGTGGAGATGGTCACCGGCGAGAAGACGACGCTGGAGGCGATGGGCGGTGCCAAGGTGCACTGCAGCGAGAGCGGCGTCGGGCACTTCCTGGTCAAGACCGAGCAGGACGCGCTCGCGACCGTCCGGCGCTACCTGTCGTACTTCCCGTCGAACTGGGAGCAGCCCGCGCCCGAGGCGGCCCCGGCTCCCGCCAGGGACGTCGACCTGCGGGCGCTCGTGCCGGTGAGCGAGCGGCAGGCGTTCGACATGCGCCGCTACATCGCCGGGCTGGTCGACGAGGGCTCGTGGCTCGAGGTGCAGGCCCTGTGGGCCAGGGAGTTGACGGTCGGCTACGGGCGGCTCGACGGCAGGGTCGTCGGCGTCGTCGCCAACAACCCGATGTTCAAGGGCGGGGTGCTGTTCACCGACAGCGCCGACAAGGCGGCCCGCTTCATCCAGACCTGCGACGCGTTCAACATCCCGCTGCTGTTCCTGTCCGACGTACCCGGCTTCATGGTCGGCTCGGTCGTCGAGAAGCAGGGCATCATCCGGCACGGCGCCAAGATGATCAGCGCGGTCAGCGAGGCGACGGTCCCGAAGATCAGCGTCATCGTGCGCAAGGCCTACGGCGCCGGGCTCTACGCCATGGCCGGACCGGGTTTCGAGCCGGATGCCGTGCTCGCGCTGCCGACCGCGAAGATCGCCGTGATGGGGGCGGAGGCGGCGGTCAACGCCGTGTACGCCAACAAGATCGCCGCGTTGCCGGAGGGCGAGCGGGAGGCGTTCGTCGCGGCCAAGCGGACCGAGTACGAGGTGGACATCGACATCGTGCGGCTCGCCAGCGAGCTGGTCGTCGACGGGCTCGTCGAGCCGGAGGACCTGCGGGACCAGCTGATCCGGCGCTACGCCGGGCTGCGCGGCAAGGACCGGACGTTCTCGCGCCGGCGCCACGGGATCACGCCCGTCTGAGGTCTACAGACGCGTGGAGGCGATGGTGCCGTCCTCCACATCCTCCAGGGCGGCGGCGGCGGCAGGGTCGCCGTCGGCGGCAGCGCCCTGGACGGACTCCGGGGCGGCCCACACGAACCGCCGGTAGGACCAGAAGCGGAACGTCGTGCCGAGCACCAGCCCGACGCCGTTGGCCGAGATGTTGTCGGCGAGCTTGCTGTCGAGCCCGAGGACGTAGTGCGAGATCGCGAGGCAGCCGACCGCGATCACCAGGCCGATGGCGTTGAGGACGAAGAACATCGTGTACTCGCGCCGCACGCTGCTGCGCTGGCGGTGCCGGAACGACCAGGCCCGGTTGAGGAAGAAGGCCATCGTCGCGGCGACGATCGTCGAGAGGATCTTCGCGGTGACAGGCTTGCCGGTCGTGTGCAGCAGCAGGTTGAACAGGCCGATGTCGACGACGAAGGAGGCGGCCCCGACGGTGCCGAACTTGGCCAGCTCGTGGAACGCCGCGCGCAGCCGTACCTCGAGGGACCGCAGGAGGCTGGGGCGCCCGGGCGCGGTCGTGGACATCGGATCAGAATAGCGGCGCATGGGAGCATGGCCCCAGCCCCGTTTCGCGGCCCCGGACTGGAGGACGACGTGCTCGACACCCGGCTCACCGAGGAGCAGGAGCAGCTGCGCAAGACCGTCGAGTCCTTCGCCCGAGAGGTCGTCGCTCCCGTCGCCGCACACCATGACGCGACCAAGACGTTCCCGTACGACGTCGTGCAGCAGATGGGTCAGATGGGGCTTTTCGGGCTGCCGTTCCCGGAGGCGTACGGCGGGATGGGCGGTGACTACTTCGCGCTGTGCCTGGCCCTGGAGGAGCTCGGGCGGGTCGACCAGTCGGTGGCCATCACGCTGGAGGCCGGTGTCTCCCTCGGCGCCATGCCGGTGTTCCGCTTCGGGACCGAGGAGCAGAAGCAGGAGTGGTTGCCGCGGCTGTGCTCGGCTGAGGTGCTCGGGGCGTTCGGGCTGACCGAGCCGGGCGCCGGGAGCGACGCCGGCGGTACCCGGACGACCGCGAAGCTCGTCGAGGGGCAGTGGGTCATCAACGGTTCCAAGGCGTTCATCACCAACTCGGGCACGGGCATCACCCGGCTGGTGACGGTGACCGCCGTGACGGCCGAGCAGCCGGGCGGCCGCAAGGAGATCAGTGCGATCCTGGTGCCGGTCCCCACTCCCGGGTTCACCGCCGAACCGCCGTACAACAAGGTCGGGTGGAACGCCTCGGACACCCATCCGCTGACCTTCGACGACGTGCGCGTGCCGGAGCAGAACCTGCTCGGCGAGCGCGGCCGGGGCTACGCGAACTTCCTGCAGATCCTCGACGAGGGCCGCATCGCGATCGCCGCGCTGTCGGTCGGCGCCGCGCAGGGTTGCGTCGACGAGAGCGTGAAGTACGCCAAGGAGCGCGAGGCGTTCGGCCGCCCGATCGGGCAGAACCAGGCCATCGCCTTCAAGATCGCCGAGATGGAGGCGCGGGCCCACGTCGCGCGGTGTACCTACTACGACGCTGCCGCCAGGATGCTGGCCGGTCTGCCGTTCAAGAAGCAGGCGGCGATCGCCAAGCTGGTGTCCTCGAACGCCGCGATGGACAACGCCCGCGACGCCACGCAGATCCATGGGGGCTACGGGTTCATGAACGACTATCCGGTCGCCCGGCACTACCGCGACTCGAAGATCCTCGAGATCGGCGAGGGGACCAGCGAGGTCCAGAAGATGCTCATCGCACGGGAGCTGGGGCTGTGAGCCAGGCTCTCCCTGTCACCGAAGGAGACGCAGTGCCTGACCGCTGGCTCGAGTTCGACGGGCTGGTCAACGTCCGGGACGTGGGCGGGCTGCCGACCGCCGACGGCGCGAAGACGGCGCCTGGCGTGCTGCTGCGCTCGGACAACCTGCAGGGCCTGAGCGAGCGGGACGTGCGCCGGCTCGTGGACGAGTTCGGGCTGCAGACCGTCCTGGATCTGCGTACGCCGGGCGAGATCGCGGGCGAAGGACCCGGGCCGCTGCACGCGCGCGAGGTCCGGCACGTCGCCCTCAACCTGATCCCGCACTGGGACCCGCGCGAGCCGGATGCCGCCGACCGGATCGTCCCGCACGAGAAGCGCGAGGCGGGCGACCTGTCGCACCACTACGTCGGGTATCTCGAGGAGGCGCCGGAGAACGTCGTGCAGGCGCTGCGCCTGCTGGCCGACCCGGCCACCGGTCCCGCGGTCGTGCACTGCGCGGCCGGCAAGGACCGCACCGGTGTCGTGGTCGCGCTGGCGCTCCTCGTGGCCGGTGTCCCCCGCGACGAGGTCGTCGCGGACTACGCGCTGACCGACCAGCGGATCGCGGCGATCCGCGCCCGGCTGGAGGCCTCGCCGACGTACGCCGACGACATGCGGCACCGCACCCTCGACGACATGCGGCCGCACGCGCTGTCCATGTGGCACTTCCTCGACCGCCTCGACGAGCGCGGCGGGCTGGAGGCCTGGCTGGAGCGGCACGGGTTCGCGGCCGCCGAGCAGGCCGCGCTGCGGGCCAGGTTGACGGCGGCGTGACGATCCGCGGCGCGATGGGCCTGCCGGTCGTCGGCATGGTCGGCGGCGGTCAGCTCTCCCGGATGACCCATCAGGCGGCGATCGCCCTCGGCCTGTCGCTGCGGGTGCTCGCCGACGCGACGCACGACAGCGCGGCGCTGGTCGCCAACGGCGTCGTGCTCGGCGAGCACACCTCGCTGGCGGATCTGCGGTCGTTCGCCGCCGACTGCGAGGTCGTGACCTTCGACCACGAGCACGTCCCCGGCGAGCTCATCGAGGCGCTCGAGGCCGACGGCGTGCAGGTCTACCCCAGCTCGGCGGCCCTGCGGCATGCGCAGGACAAGCTGGTGATGCGCGAGCGGCTGGCCGGTCTGGGTGCGCCGGTGCCGCCGTTCTGCCCGATCGCGACCCTCGCGGACGTCGAGGGCTTCGGGCGGCACGTCGGCTGGCCGCTGGTCCTCAAGGCGGCCACCGGCGGCTACGACGGCAAGGGTGTCTGGGTGGTGCGGACGCCCGAGGAGGCCGCCGAGATCATCAGTTCCGGCGTACGCCTGATGGCCGAGCAGCTCGTGCCGCTCCAGCGCGAGCTCGCCGCGGTGGTGGCGCGCTCGCCGTACGGCCAGGCGGCGGCGTGGCCGGTCGTGGAGACGGTCCAGGAGGACGGGATGTGCGTCGAGGTCGTGGCGCCCGCGCCGGGGCTGTCGGAGGAGCGGGCCCTCGAGGCCCAGGGGCTGGCGCTGCGTCTCGCGCAGGAGCTTGACGTGGTGGGCGTGCTCGCCGTCGAGCTGTTCGAGACCGCCGACGGACTGCTGGTCAACGAGCTGGCGATGCGGCCGCACAACTCCGCGCACTGGACGATCGAGGGCTCACGGACCTCCCAGTTCGAGCAGCACCTGCGGGCGGTGCTCGACTACCCGCTCGGCACCACGCAGCTGACCGCGCCCTGGGTCGTGATGGCCAACGTGCTGGGCGGGCCGGACGCGGAGGGCTTCGACGAGCGGCTGCACATGCTGTTCGCCAAGGACCCGTCGCTGAAGGTGCACCTGTACGGCAAGGAGGTCCGGCCCGGCCGCAAGATCGGGCACGTGACCGCGCTCGCGGCGCCGGGGGAGGGCCTGGACGACGTACGACGGCGCGCCCGGGAGGGTGCGGACCATCTGAGGGGCGGAACAGCGTGATCGTCGGGATCGTCATGGGCAGCGACTCGGACTGGCCGGTCATGCAGGGCGCGTCGGAGGCGCTGACGGAGTTCGACGTCTCCCACGAGGTACGGGTCGTCTCCGCCCACCGGACTCCGCGCGACATGCTCGACTGGGCGGCGGCCGCGGCCGGTCGCGGGTTACGGGTGGTCATCGCCGGGGCCGGCGGCGCGGCGCACCTGCCGGGCATGGTCGCGTCGATGACGCCACTGCCGGTGATCGGCGTACCCGTCCCGCTCAAGCACCTCGACGGCATGGACTCGCTCCTGTCGATCGTGCAGATGCCGGCGGGTGTCCCCGTCGCGACGGTCGGGGTCGCGGGCGCGCGCAACGCGGGCCTGCTCGCGGTGCGGATCCTGGCCGCGTCGGACGAGGGGCTGCGCAAACGTATGGAGGCGTTCCAGGCCGAGCTGGCCGACAGTGCCCGCGCGAAGGACGCGGCCCTGCAGGAGCGGCTACGCGGCAGTTGAGCGGCTGAGCAGTCGCGCGACGCTCTCGCGCGCGGCCGCGTCGTGCAGGCCGCTGGTCACCGTGGCCAGGTCCAGTACCGGGCACGGCGGAACCAGGACGCTCAGCGGGTCCGGGTGGTCCTCCATGGGCCCATGATCGACCGGAGAGCCCGCCTCCTGAGCGTTCTCCGCCTCACTGTGGTGACAGTGGGCCGTGCGCGCCCCATTCGATCTTCGGGCAGACGTTCATGACGACGTCCAGCCCCGCGTTGCGGGCCCGCTCGGCGGCGTCGTCGTCGACCACGCCGAGCTGCATCCAGACCGCCTTGGCGCCGACCGCGACGGCCTGGTCGACGAGCGGCCCGACGAGTTCCGAGCGCACGAAGCAGTCGACGACGTCGACGGGGAACGGGATCTCGGCGAGCGTCGCGTAGCCCTGCTCGCCGTGTACGACGGGAGCCGTCGGGTGCACCGGAACGATCCGCTTGCCCTGGGCCTGCAGGAAGGCGGCGACCCCGTACGCCGCCCGGCTCGTGTCGTTGGACAGCCCCACGACCGCCCAGGTACCCATGGCCAGCTGGCTCGCGACAGTCATGGGCCCGACACTAGGCGGCGGGGCGGGGCGGGGTCCGGGCGGCGGGGCCGAGATCAGGGGCGGCCGAGGGCGCGGTAGGTCCAGCCGGCCTGGCGCCAGGCGACCGGGTCGAGGGCGTTGCGGCCGTCGAGGATGTTGCGGCCGGCGACGACCTCGGACAGGGTCGCCGGGTCCATCTCCCGGAACTCCGACCACTCGGTCAGGTGCAGGACGAGGTCGGCGCCTCGGGCGGCCTCGACCGCCGAGCTGCGGTAGCCGAGCTCGGGGTGCTGGACCTTGGCGTTCTCCATCGCCGCCGGGTCGTACACGCACACCGCGGCGCCCTGGCGCTGGATCGTGGCCGCCACGTCGAGGGCAGGGCTGTCGCGGATGTCGTCGCTGTTCGGCTTGAAGGCGGCGCCGAGGACGGCGACCTTCATCCCGCCGAACGAGCCCCCCGCAACCTCGCGGGCGAGTTCGACCATCCGGGTCCGCCGGCGCAGGTTGATCGCGTCGACCTCCTTGAGGAACGACAGCGCCTGGTCGACGCCGAGCTCCCCGGCCCGGGCCATGAACGCGCGGATGTCCTTGGGCAGGCAGCCGCCGCCGAAGCCGAGCCCGGCGTGCAGGAACCGTCCGCCGATTCGGCTGTCGTACGACAGCGCCTTGCTCAGCAGGGTCACGTCCCCGCCGACCGCCTCGCAGACCTCGGCCATCGCGTTGATGAAGGAGATCTTGGTGGCGAGGAACGCGTTGGCCGCGACCTTCACGAGCTGCGCCGTGGCGAAGTCGGTCACGACGACGGGGGTCGGCAGGTCGATCACCGGCGCGAAGGCCGCGCGCAGCTTGGCCTCGGCCTGCTCGGACCGCACGCCGAACACCAGCCGGTCGGGGGTGAGGGTGTCCTCGACCGCGAAGCCTTCGCGCAGGAACTCGGGGTTCCAGGTCAGCTCGACGCCCACGGCCGTCGCGTCCCGCTCGAGCTGGGCGGCGAGGCGCTCCGCCGTCCCGGCCGGCACCGTCGACTTGCCCGCCACGAGCGCACCGTCGCGCAGGTGCGGGAGCAGGGCGGTGAACGCGGCGTCGACGTAGACCATGTCGGCCGCCATCTCGCCCTTCTTCTGCGGCGTGCCGACGCACAGGAAGTGCACGTCCCCGAAGGCGCCCACCTCCGCGTACGACGTGGTGAAGCGCAGCCGGCCGGAGTCGAGGTTCTTCTGCAGGAGCTCCGGCAGCCCGGGCTCGAAGAACGGCACCTCACCGTTGTTGAGCCGGTCGACCTTGCTCCGGTCCACGTCGAGCCCGAGCACCTCGAAGCCGAGTTCGGCCATGCACACGGCGTGGGTGGCACCGAGGTAGCCGGTCCCGATCACGGTCAGGCGGGGCCGGGTGGCGACGGAGGGCGAGCTCATGAGGCTGGAGCGTAGTGGGGCCATGGCAGTCAGTCGCCGCGCCGCGCGTCTTACCATTCCCGGCATGGCCGATGTCACGGATTCGTCGTACGCGCTGTACTCCCTCACCGAGGAGCACGAGCTCCTGCGCCAGGCGGTGCGTCAGCTCGCCGAGGACAAGATCGCCCCGCGGGCGGCGGAGATCGACGAGACGGCCGAGTACCCGTGGGACGTGCACGAGGCCATCAAGCAGGCCGACCTGCTGGCGATCCACGTGCCGGAGGCGTACGGCGGCGCCGGGGCCGACCGGATCGCGCACAGCATCGTCGTGGAGGAGATTGCCCGGGTCTGCGCGTCGAGCTCGCTCATCGTGGCCGGCAACAAGCTCGGGACGATGGGGCTGATCCTGTCCGGCTCGGAGGACCTCAAAGCGCGCTACCTGCCGCTCGTGGCCCGGGGCGAGGCGACGTTCTCCTACGCGCTCAGTGAGCGCGAGGCAGGCTCGGACGCTGCGTCCATGCGCACCCGCGCGGTCCGCGACGGCGACTCGTACGTCCTCAACGGCACGAAGTGCTGGATCACCGGGGCCGGCGTCAACACGCACTACACGGTGATGGTGAGCACCGACCCCAGCAAGGGCGCGAAGGGTGTTTCGGCGTTCGTCGTGCACGCCGACGACCCCGGCTTCTCGGTCGGCACGAAGGAGCGCAAGCTCGGCATCAAGGGTTCCCCGACCTGCGAGATCTACTTCGAGGACTGCCGCATCCCGGCGGACCGGATGATCGGCGAGGAGGGCACCGGGTTCGTCACGGCGCTCAAGACCCTCGACCACACCCGGTCGATGATCGGCGCCCAGGCCGTCGGCATCGCGCAGGGTGCGCTCGACGCGGCGGTGGCGTACGTCAAGGAGCGCCAGCAGTTCGGCAAGGCCGTCGCCGAGTTCCAGGGCGTCCAGTTCATGATCGCGGACATGGCGATGAAGGTCGCTGCCGCGCGCACCCTGGTCTACGCGGCGAACGCCAGCGCCGAGCGCGGCGACAAGGATCTGACCTTCCTGTCCAGCGCGTCGAAGACCTTCGCGTCGGACACGGCGATGGAGGTCACCACGGACGCCGTCCAGTTGTTCGGCGGCTACGGCTACACCAAGGACTTCCCGGTCGAGCGGATGATGCGCGACGCGAAGATCACCCAGATCTACGAGGGCACCAACCAGATCCAGCGCATGGTGATGGCACGGCAGATCCTGAAGTAGCCCTGCTCCGCCTACGCCACGGGCGGAGGTTGCGGTGGGGTGCCCGTGGTGCTGCTCGCAACGTCCGCACGTGCAGGCGGGACGAGGCCGGGAGGGCGGACACTGTGGTGGGTGAGGGGCTAGAGCAACCCCTTGCTCCGGGCCAGTTGGAGCTGGGTGAAGACGAACTGGCGGATGCGGTCACCGTCGGAGATCCGGACGCCGGTGAACCGCAGACTCACGTCAGCCGGTTCCTCTTTGGCTCCTGGCCTCACGCGGACCGCGTGCGCGGCCAGGGTCAGCGGCGCGCCGACGTCCAGGTCGACGTTCATGGTGCGCCCCGGGGCCAGCTCCGGCCAGTCGGGCACGCGACAACGCAACCCGCCCTCGCTGATGTCCACCGCGACGGCGGCGTAGCTGTTCTCCTCGTGATGTAGCACGAGGGGAAGCAGGATGTCGGTGCGCACGAACGCACGCCGCTGGCGTCTGGCGGGAGTTCCCCTGAGCTGGACGTGCCAGGTCGGCGACGGCGGAGGGGTCACCTTCGCGATGGTCACCGGCACCTCCAGGAGCCCTCCCGTTCCGCGCCAGACCATGAGGCCGGTCATGCCCACCGGAGGAAGGACGTAGCGGCCTGTCGCATCCGTCGGTGCCTCGAGCCCCAGGCCCTCATCGGTCACGGCAGTCACCGCCGCGACGAACGTATCGGCAGGCTCGTCCAACGTGATGTCGACGAGGTCGCGCACATCGACGAACTTCACTATGGACACGGACGCACGCTAAGTCGCGTGGCTCGTCTTCGTGATCATTGAGACGCCGAAGCTGCCGTGTGTCGTGTCACATTCGCCGGACCACGGGCCCGCGATCCGCGTTTCGGCACTGCCACAGCAGCAGACGACGCCATCGCCGAGTCACGGCGTACGTCCGAGGACCTCGCGCGGATGAGCAGCGGACTCCAGGAGCTGGTCTCCCGCTTCCGCTACTGACACCTCGCCGGGTGCGGTCGCGTACCCGCCGGGCATAGTGCCGGGCATGTACGAGTATCGCCCGCCGGCGTCGGTGGGTTCCCTGGACCCGAAGCCGAACGCAGCGGCCCGCACGACGCTGAGCCGGATCATGACGACGACCGACACCAACCTGCACGGCAACGTGCACGGCGGCGTGATCATGAAGCTGGTGGACGACGTCGGCGGGGCCGTCGCGGCCCGGCACTCCGGGGGCCGGGCCGTGACCGTCTCCATGGACGAGATGGTCTTCCTGGTGCCGGTCAACGTCGGCGACCTCGTCCACGCGCATGCCCAGGTCAACTGGACCGGGCGCAGCTCGATGGAGGTCGGGGTCCGCGTCGTGTCGGAGCGCTGGGACGACAGCTCGACGCCGACGGTGCACACCGGGTCGGCGTACCTCGTCTACGTCGCACTCGACGAGGGCGGCAACCCCCGTGCGGTGCCGCCGGTCGTGCCGGAGACACCGAAGGACCGTCAGCGGTACCGGGAGGCGGAGATCCGCCGGCAGACCCGGCTGGCCCGGCGCGAGGCGATCCTGCGGCTGCGCGAGCAGGAGTCGGACGAGCGCTAGGCAGAAGGCCTGGCTAGGGCTTGGGCGCCAGTCGCCGCAGCCCCGCCACGTCCACTCCTGCCGTGAGCGTGACCCGCTCGGCGGCCGCCACGGCGGCAGCGTCCCCCTCGCGCAGCAGCACCAGGCTTGCGCCGGCGGCCAGTGCCGTCAGCAGCACCGACGCGCCCAGGGGGTCGCCCGGGACCAGGCTGGTGAGCAGCCGGTCGCCGCGACCGACCCCGTCCAGGAGGCGGACCGGCCGGCCGCCGGCCTCGACCACCGGAGCGGCCGGCCGCGGGCCGCCGTAGTGGTCGGCGTACGACGGAACCTCGCGGGCGTAGTCGAGCACCGAGCCCGGCAGGTCGCCCGCCGGGGCGCCCAGAGGGTGACCGGACAACGCGAGGACGTCATCCACCCCGGCGTCCAGTGCCGCCTCGGCGTCCTGCGCGGCGACGAAGGCCGCGCCGCAGCCGGCCAGGTCACCGGCGTCCTCGACCAGGACGACGGTCGCGCCCGTGGCCGCGCCGGCGAGCAGCAGCGCCACCGTCTGCCAGTGCAGCGGCAGGAGCAGGCCGACCCGGTCCGGGCGCCCGAGCGCGTCGACGAGCAGGTTGGCGGACTTGGCCACCCAGTTGGCGGTGGTCGCGCCGGACAGCTCGACCCGCCCCGGCCCGTCGTACAGGGTCAGGAGGGGTTGCGCGGGATCCCGGTCACCGGCCAGTCCGCCGGTGAGCTCGGTCAGGGTGCGCAGGGGTCGTCCAGGGCGGTGCTGACCTTCGGCGGCGTGCTCGCGGTCGCGCTGGAGGTGCCGGTCGGGGTGCCGCTCAGGGTGACCGCCTGCGCCGCGGTGTACGACGTGCCGAGCACGACCTGCAGGACGTTGCCCAGCGCCGGGTCGGACTGCAGGGCGGCGCCCGGGATGGCGGCGGCCAGGGTACGTGCCGAGTCGGCCTTGGTCGGGCCGTACGACACGATCGTGCCCGTGGCGCCGGACCCGCGGGTCTGCGGGTCGCCGACCACCTGGAAGCCGAGCTGGCCCAGCTCGCCGGCCGCGCGGCGGCCCAGGCCGTTGATGCCGGAGCCGTTGTAGACCTGCACGCGGATCGCGGAGGGCGGCACGATCAGGCCGGCGGGCGCGGTGCTGGCGGACGCCTTCGGGGCCGGCGTGCCCGGCGCGATGTCCTGGCGGATCTCGGAGAACAGTTCGTCGTTCTTGGTTTTGTCGAGCAGCACGACCGAGCCGAGGCCAGGCAGGTAGCCGTCGATGGTGCTGACGTGGACCGTCGTGAAGATGACGTTGCCGGCGCCGAGGTTGCGCATCCGCAGGGCCAGCGAGCGCATGGTGCCGAAGTCGAGGTTCTCGTCGGCTTGCAGCGACGCCGTGGCGACGTTGAGGAACCCGTTGAGCTTGAACGGGTTGGCCAGCGTGCCGGCCGAGAGCACCTTGCGCACCATGGCGCCGATGAACTGCTGCTGCCGTTTGATCCGGTCGATGTCGCCGTTGGCCAGGCCCTTGCGCTGCCGGACGAAGGACAGGGCGACCGCGCCGCTGATGTGGTGCTTGCCCGCGGTGAGGTTGATGCCCGAGTCGTGCTCGACCGCCGGCTTGGACAGACACACGTCGACGCCGCCGAGCTTGTCGACCATCGACTGGAAGCCCTGGAAGTCCACCTGCAGGTAGTGGTCGATCTGTACGCCGGTGAACTGCTGCACGGTGGCGATGAGCAGTTTGGGGCCGCCCGTGGCGAACGCGGAGTTGATCCGGTCCTGGCGGGCGTTGTGGACCTTCCCGGTCGTGGGGTCGGTGAACTCAGGGATGTCCACGATCGAGTCGCGCGGGAAGCTGACCAGCTGCACCTTGTCGCTGTTTCCGCCGTACAGGTGCGCGAGGATCACGGTGTCCGAACGCTGCCCGGTCACGAACGTGGCGCCGGAGCCCTGCACGCCCTGGCCGGCCTTGAGGTTGCCGCGGCTGTCGGAGCCGACGATGAGGAAGTTCTGCGCGTTGTTCGGCGCGGCGGCAACCGGCTGCTGGCCCGGCAGGGTGCCGAGGATGCCCTTGAGCTTGGTGATGTTGCCCTCGTAGTGGCCGACGAGGAAGTACCCGGTGACCGCGACGGCCAGCACGCTGATCGAGGCCAGCACGGCGATCCACGAGAGCACCCGGGCGGCGCGGCGGTGGCGCTTGCCCTTGGGACCCTCCGGGGCGACCTGCCGCGTCGGAGGCCGCAGCGGCGGACGGGGCGACGCGTGACGCCCGGGCGTGCCCGGCGGGCGCGGCGGGACGCCGCCGCGACCACGCGGGTCGAGGTGGGGCGGCAGTGGTCGGGGCGACGGCGGGTACGGCTCGGAGGACGGCTGCGACGGGTTGCTTCCGCCCGCCCTCCAGTCCCGTGGGTCGCTCACCGGCAGTGCTCTCCTCGTGTCGGGGTCTCATCCCGAGGACGTGCGATAGCGCGGCAGGGTTCCCTCAGCGCGCACCCCAGGTTACCGGGGGTGACCTGAGGTGGCGCTGTGCCGCGCCAGGGCGGCTAACCTGCGGCGCATGAAGGCACTGGTCCTGTCCGGTGGCGCCGGCACGCGTCTGCGCCCCATCACCCACACGAGCGCCAAGCAGCTGGTCCCGGTCGCGAACAAGCCGGTGCTGTTCTACGGCCTCGAGGCGATCCGCGATGCGGGGGTCACGGACGTCGGCATCATCGTCGGCGACACGGCCGCCGAGATCGAGGCCGCGGTCGGCGACGGCAGCGCGCTCGGGATCCGGGTGACCTACATCCGCCAGGAGGCACCCCTCGGGCTGGCGCACTGCGTGCTCATCGCCCGTGACTTCCTCGGCGACGACGACTTCGTCATGTACCTCGGCGACAACTTCATCATCGGCGGCATCACCGAGCTCGTCGCGGAGTTCCAGGCCGAGCGGTACGACGCCCAGATCCTGCTGACCCGCGTCGACAACCCGTCGCAGTTCGGCGTCGCGGAGCTCGGGCCCGACGGGCAGGTCTGCACGCTCGTCGAGAAGCCCCAGGAGCCCAAGAGCGACCTGGCCCTGGTCGGCGTCTACATGTTCACGCCGGTGATCCACGACGCCGTCATGGCGATCAAGCCGTCCGGGCGGGGCGAGCTGGAGATCACCGACGCCATCCAGTGGCTGATCGACGAGGGCAGGACCGTCAGCCCGCACCTGGTCACCGGCTACTGGAAGGACACCGGCCGGCTCGAGGACATGCTCGAGTGCAACCGCAAGGTGCTCGAGTCGCTCGAGCCGTCGGTGCGCGGGACGGTCGACGCCGAGTCCCGGGTGATCGGCCGGGTGGTCGTCGAGGAGGGCGCCGTCATCGAGCGGTCCACGGTCCGGGGGCCGGCGATCATCGGCCGCGACACGGTCATCCGCGACACGTACGTCGGCCCGTTCACGTCGATCTACTTCGGGTGCACCCTCGAGGACACCGAGATCGAGCACTCCATCGTGCTGGAGCAGTCGACGATCCGGGGCGTCCGCCGGATCGAGGACTCGCTGATCGGCAAGGAGGTGGAGGTCGCCCCGTCGTCCGCCCGCCCGCGGGCGCACCGGCTCATGCTCGGCGACCACTCCAAGGTCTCCATCGCCTGAGCGCACTGCGATCTCTGGGATACTGAGCCGATGCGTGTCTTCGTGACCGGCGGCGCCGGCTTCATCGGGTCCCACTTCGTGCGTCAGCTGCTGACTGACGCCTACCCGGCGTACGCGGGCGCCGAGGTGACCGTCTACGACAAGCTCACCTATGCCGGGAACCTCGAGAACCTCGTGCCGGTGGCCGACTCGCCGCGGTACCGGTTCGTGCAGGGCGACATCGTCGACGGTGCCCAGCTCGACAAGGAGCTGCCCGGTCACGACCTGGTCGTCAACTTCGCCGCCGAGACCCACGTCGACCGGTCCATCACCGGCGCGCAGGACTTCGTCGTCACCAACGTGCTCGGCGCGCAGACCCTGTTCGACGCCTGCCTGCGCAACGGGATCCCGCGGGTCGTGCAGATCGGCACCGACGAGGTCTACGGCTCGATCTCCGCGGGCTCGTGGACCGAGAACGAGCCGCTGCTGCCGAACTCGCCGTACTCCGCCGCGAAGGCGGGCGCGGAGCTGCTCGCCCGCGCGTACGCCGTGACGTACGGGCTCAACATCTCGACGACGCGCTGCTCCAACAACTACGGGCCGTACCACTTCCCGGAGAAGGTCATCCCGCTGTTCGTGACCAACCTCATCGACGGCAAGAAGGTGCCGCTGTACGGCGAGGGGCTCAACGTCCGCGACTGGCTGCACGTCGACGACCACTGCCGCGGCATCGCACTGGTCGCCGAGAAGGGCGACAAGGGCGAGAGCTACAACATCGGCGGTGGCCGCGAGCTGTCCAACCGGGAGCTCACCGAGGCGCTGCTCGCGGCCTTCGGGGTCGGCTGGGAGATGGTCGAGCACGTCGAGGACCGCAAGGGCCACGACCTGCGCTACTCGGTGGACCACTCGAAGCTCGGCGCCATGGGCTACGCGCCGCAGCACACCTTCGAGGACGGGCTGGCGGAGACGATCGCCTGGTTCCGCGCCAACGAGGCCTGGTGGCGGCCGCTCAAGGAGAAGGCGGCGCTCGGCTCGTGAGCCTCGCCCTCCTCGTCACCGGGGCCGGCGGACAGCTGGGCAGCGACCTGCTCGAGGCGGTCCGGACCTCGCGGGACGTCTTCGCCCGGGGGCTCCTGCGCAAGGACCTCGAGCTCACCGACCCGGCAGCCGTGCAGGACATGCTCCTGGGCTGGGAGCGGATCGTGCGCGCCGACAACCCCGAGCACCGGCTCGTCGTCATCAACGCGGCGGCCTACACGGCCGTCGACGCGGCGGAGACCGACGAGGACATGGCGTACGCCGTGAACGCCACCGCACCCGCGTTGCTCGCGGCGTCCTGCGCCCGCATCGGCGCCCGGCTCGTGCACGTCAGCACCGACTACGTGTTCCCCGGTGACGCCGCCCGGCCGTACGAGGTCGGCGACCCGACCGGCCCGAAGAGCGCCTACGGGCGCACCAAGCTGGCCGGTGAGCTGGCGGTCCGCGAGATCCTGCCCGACGCGTCCCACGTGGTGCGCACGGCGTGGGTGTACGGCGCCACCGGGCAGAACTTCGTCAAGACGATGGTCCGGCTGGAGAAGGAACGCGAGACGGTCAGCGTGGTCGACGACCAGCGCGGCTCGCCCACCTGGTCACGGGACCTGGCGAACGGGCTGCTCGCCCTTGCCGGCTCGGACGCACCGGCCGGGACCTACCACGCGACGAACGCGGGCGACACCACCTGGCACGGGTTCACCCGCGCCGTCTTCGAGGAGCTGGGCGCCGACCCGGGGCGGGTGCTCGCCACGACGACCGACGCGTTCCCGCGGCCCGCGCCCCGCCCGGCATACAGCGTGCTGTCGCCGAGCGCCTGGGAGCAGGCCGGTCTGCCGCCGCTGCAGGGTTGGCGGGAGGCCCTCGCCGAGGCGTTCAGCACCTCAGGGACGGCGCTGCGCGGCTGACGCCGCCGGACGTCAGCGCCGGCGGCCGAGCAGGCGGCGCAGCCCGCGCAGCAGCCGCATCGCCAGGTGGGCACGCTCGTCGAGGGTGCGCACCAGCACCGGCCGCAGCGCGACCCGCCGGTCGAGGAGCGCGGCCTTCTCGTCCGTGGTGCGGTGCAGGTCGGCCAGCAGGTGGCTGTTGTGCATCCGGAGCGTCTCGAGCTCCTGGGTCAGCTGCTGCAGGACGGTGAGCGGGTAGTACCGGCCCTCCGCGGCCGCGGCCGCCTGCTCGCGGGCCTCCTCCTCGCGCGCCCACGCGGCGAGGGTGTCCTGCTCGTCGAGGACGGCCTTCATCGGGTGACCCCAGAAGAAGGCGAACAGCGTCCGGTCGGGGTCCTCCGTCGTCCACGCCTCGTCGGCGGCGAGGACCTGCTCGACGACGGCGTCCCGCTCCGGGCCCGGGGTCCCGTGCACCGCGCTGTTGAACGACAGGACCGGGTAGGCGAGGGCGCCCCCGATCGGGTTGAGCTCCTCGAGCCGGAAGTACCGCCGGACCGTGTCGAGGATCAGCTCGGAGTGGATCGCCTCGGTCGGGTCGCCGGCCAGCATGGTCGGCAGGTGCGGGTAGTTCGGGGCGGAGCGGAACGCCTCCGGCAGCTGCTCGACGAGTTCCTGCGCGGCCTGCCACTGCGCATACCCGTACTGGTTGCGGTGCGGCCCGACGTAGTCGACGGAGGCGAAGACGCCGTCCGCCGGCAGCACCTCGCAGACCCGCCTGAGCACCTTGTCGAGGTAGGCGATGTGGTGCGCGGCGGCGAAGTTGACGACGAGGTCGTAGCCGTCCTCGGGCAGGTCGGCGGTGTTGATGTCGCGGGCGTAGTAGCGCGCGGGCAGGCCCGCGACGGCCGCCGCCTTGCGCGCCTGGTCGAGCAGCTCGTCGGAGATGTCGGTGCCGACCGCCTCCTCGACGATCCCCGCCTCGAGCAGCTGACGCTCCACCCAGCCGTTGCCGCAGTTCAGGAACAGCGCCTTGCGGAACGTCCGCCCGCCGGTGACGTCCTTGAGGTGGGTGTACCAGTCGGTGTCCGGCTTGCCGGTGGCGCGACGTTCGATGTACGCCGCCACCTGCGGGAGGTCGTTCCAGTAGCCGCCGCCGTAGTACACCGACGAGTCCTGGGCGACGGTGTAGCTGCGGGTGTCCGGTTCGGCCATGGACGCACGCTACCGGCGCAGGTGCGGTCGAGCGGCCACCACGACGGTGCCGCCGGAGGTGGCCTCACTGCGCCGTCGGCGGCCCGGAGGTCTGCGACCTGGCGCGCCGGTTCCACAGGGTGACGGCGCCGAGCGCGACCCCGAGGCCCGCCCCGACCGACGCCGCGAGGAAGGGGAGGGCCATGCCGGTGTGCTGCGGCGCATACAGGAAGGCGAGCGGGAACGACAGCACGATGCCGACGACGAGCCCGCCCAGTGCCGCGACGCCCAGGAAGAAGAGCACCGCGAGGGGCTTGCCGCCGCGCGGGACCGGGACGTCGCCGGTCAGCACGCCGCGGTCCAGCTGGCGGAGCCACGGTTGGACGCGCATGTTCGGCATCTTCTACCGCCGTGGGCCGGTTGGACAGCGATGCGTCAGCTCGTCGTCAGCGCAGGCCCTGGACGATCAGCAGCAGTCCGAAGACGACGAACGCGGCGGCTGCGCCGTACTTGATGACCCGCTCCGGCAGGTGCTTGCCCAGCAGGGCGCCGACGAGGATCGCCAGCGCATCGGCTGCCACCATGCCGACGGTGCTGCCGAGCCAGGTGCCCAGCCAGCCCTCGCGGGTCGCCAGCGTGACCGTGGCGAGCATGGTCTTGTCGCCCAGCTCGGCGAGGAAGAAGGCGACCGCGACCGCGACGATGGCGTTGCGCGTCGTACGGCTCGCCTTCGCCTGCTCCTCCTCGTCGAGGCTGTCGCCGCGCAGCGTCCAGGCCGCGAACGCGAGGAAGGCCACGCCGGCGAGGACCGCGATCGGCTTGGTCGGCAGCGCGGTGCCCACGACCACGCCCAGGCCGACCGAAGCCAGGTGCACGACGGCGGTGGCGACGGTGATGCCGATCAGCACGTGCAGGATCTTGAAGCGGGTGGCGAACGTCATGGCCATCAACTGGCTCTTGTCGCCGAGCTCCGCCAGGAAGATGACTCCGGTGCTGAGCAGGAAGGCGTACATCTGCGGGGGTGTCCTGTCCGCCCGGCCGCAGCACCCGTCAGAGGACGCCTTCGACCAGGCACGTCTCGATGAGTGGGTGCCGGTCGAAGGTCTCGTCCGCCTGCCGACGTGAATCGGCGGGCTGCCGGCACCGGGTTCCCGCGGGAACCAGCATGTCGATGCCGGCATTGAGGACTACTCCCCTTCGCGCAAGATCGTAGCGGCTCGCCCCCCGGGCTCCCCTTTGTGGAACGTCCACAGCACCAGGGTGCTGAGGAAGTTCCGAAAGCCCGTGGGAGGAGGGAGGCGGGCAGACTGGTGCGATGCCGTTGTGGGGGGAGTACGCGCCGAGCAGCGAGCAGTGGGTGCGCGACGAGGTGGAGCACTACGAGCGCACCGACGGGACCGCGTGGGGCGACCGGCCGGTCGTCGTCCTCACCAGCCGTGGTGCCGTCTCCGGCAAGCTCCGCAAGACGCCGTTGATGCGCGTCGAGCACAAGGGGATCTACGCCGCTGTGGCCTCGATGGCGGGCGCGGGCAGCCACCCGGCCTGGTACCACAACGTGCTCGCCGAGCCGCGGGTCGAGCTGCAGGACGGCCCGCGCCGGCAGGACATGATCGCCCGGGAGCTGTCCGGCCCGGAGCGGGCGGCCTGGTGGTCGCGCGCCTGCACGGTCTTCCCGTCGTACGTGGACTACCAGAGCAGGACCCGGCGCCGGATCCCGGTGTTTCTGCTGGAGCCGCTGCCTCAGGAGCCCAGCGCGAGCCGGTAGGCCTGCCGGGTCAGCTCGGCGCACCGCTCCCAGGTGAACTGTGCGGCATGCCGGCGCCGGGCCCGCGGGTCGCCCGGGTCGCCCAGCACCCGTTCCAGGGCGGCGGCGAAGGCGGCGGGGGAGCCCTGCTCGGCGTACGACGTGACCGTGCCGCCGACCTCGCGCAGCACCGGCAGGTCGCTTGCGACCACGGGCGTGCCGGCCGCCAGCGCCTCGACGACCGGGATGCCGAATCCCTCGTCGCGGCTGGGCAGGACGAGCGCCGAGGCGCCCGCGACGACGGCGCGCAGGCGCTCGTCGTCCAGGAACCCGGGGGTGACGCAACCGGAGACGTCCACCTGCTCGCCCCAGCCCGTGGGCCCCACCAGGACGAGCGGAGGCGCGTCGGGGAGGAGCCGGTGCGCGGCGAGCAGCGTGCCCAGGTCCTTGCGTGGCTCGAGGGTCCCGACGAAGACGAGGTACGACGGGGGCAGCCCGAGCGACGCGCGCAGGGCCTCGTCGGGCGGTGCGGCGGTGTACCACTCGGGGTCCAC
This sequence comes from Frankiales bacterium, assembly GCA_025965475.1. Classification (GTDB taxonomy): domain Bacteria; phylum Actinomycetota; class Actinomycetes; order Mycobacteriales; family SCTD01; genus RYN-124. Next base: position 57,798 of record JAOPWV010000077.1, read on the forward strand.
GCCGAGCGGCGTCACGACGATCGGGGCGCGGACGTCGTACTCCTCGCGCACCTGCTCGGCGACCGCGGTGCTCGGCGTGATCACGACCGACGCGCGGCGCAGCGACCGGGGGACGAGCGTGCGGTAGCGGGCGCTGGCACTGCTGACGGTCTCGGGCATCCGCAGGTACGACAGGTCGTGGATGGTCACGACCCCGGCGGCGCGGCGCAGCGGCGGGAGCACGAAGTTGGTGGCGTGGAAGACGTCCAGCTTGCCGGCGAGCAGCTCGACGGGCGGCCACTCGACCCGGGCCCAGGCCTCCTGGAGGCCGCGGGCCGGCGCCGGTCGGGCGGCCACCCGGACGCCTTCGGGTACGACGGCCGGCAGCGCCTCGCGGCCGCGGAAGGTGAACGCCGTGGCCACGAGCTCGTCGTCGTGTGCGGCCAGCGCCCGCAGCAGCGCGAGGGTGTAGCGGCCGACCCCGGTCCTGTTGCCCAGCAGCGGGGTGGCGTCGAGCCCGATCCGCATGGCCGCCACGTCAGTCGAGCAGCCGGTGCTTGTCGACGATGTCGTGCCACCGGTCGGCGAAGGCGTCCTCGCTGTACTCCTGCGCGCGGTGGGTCGCTGCGGCGGACAGGCGCGCGCGCAGGTGCTCGTCCTCGGCGACCTCCGCGGTGCGGGCCAGCAGCTGGGCCGGCGTCGTCCACCGGAAACCGTCGACGTTCTCGCGCACGATCTCCTTCTGCCCGGCTCGGTCGATGACGACGGGCACGCAGCCACCGGCCATCGCCTCGACGGTCGTCATGCCGAAGTGCTCGTTGGCCCAGGGCGTCTTGTGCTCGTCCTCGCTGTAGCCGGTGGCGGACCAGAACACCGACGACGTCGACAGCAGCTGCTCGACGAGCTTGCGCGGGACGTTGGCGATCACCTCGACCGGCAGGCCGGCGCCGGCGGCCCGCACCTGGTCGACGTAGTTCTGCTGTGAGTCCTCCATGCCGCCGAGGACGTACATCCGCCAGTCCCGCGGGATGACCCCGGACCGGATGCCCTCGGCGAAGAACTGCACCATCTCGAGCTGGCGCTTGGCGTGGCCGAGGCCGGGCGAGAAGAACCGGCCCACGGTGATGACGGCCTTCTCGCGCTCCGGCGCGGGATGCAGCCGCTGGACCTGGATGGGCGGGAACAGCAGTTCGGCCTCGGTCTTCCACAGCTGCTGGATGTAGCCCCGGGTGTATTCGCTGTTGGCCATCACCGTGTCGTAGCCCTCGAGGAACGACAGGTTCCGCGGGTCGCGCATGAGCCACGGGAAGCGCTGCGCCACCCGGGCCCGCGGGCCGTAGTGGCCGCCCTCCAGGCGCATCCGGCTCACCGCGACGCCCAGCCGGCGCCGGTCGTCGCCGCCCGGGGAGAACGTCTCGGTCCGGAAGTGCAGCTCGGTGCCCCGGACGGAGGCCGGGAAGTCCAGATGGTGCGTGGTGAACTGCGAGCCCACCTCGATCTCGGCGAGCACGTGGCCCTGCTCGTCGCCGATGGTCAGCACCCGGGGCTCCGGCATGCCGGGGCCGCCGAGCTCCATCCGGATGCGCCGGGCCTTCGCGTCGGGCGACAGCGTCAGGACCGCGTCCTCCGTGGTCCAGGCCCACTGCCGCAGCCGACCGCCCTCGGGGGGGAACCAGCCGACCCCGTAGTCGACCCCGCCGGTGTGCGCGCGCAGCAGCGGCCCGAGGTTCCGGGTGGCGGCTCGCCGCCAGGGCGACAGGTCGGCGTCGAACGGCGTCGGGAAGTAGCAGAGGTACGCCGCGTGCCTGGCCCTCGGCCGCAGCCGGCTGGTGTACGTCCCGTTGACGAACAGGTCGTACTCCTCGGACACCGCGGCCAGGTGCAGGTCGCCGCGGTCCGGCTCGACACGCAGGGTGCACCGCGACAGGTCGAGGCCGAGGTGGTCGGCGAGCTCGTCCTTGTCGACCTCGGTGTGGCCGATGAGGTCGACCTGGACGCCGTCCTGGGACAGCACTTCGGCGATCATCCCGGAGTGGCGTTCGCCGCCACCCTGGCTGTGCCAGAAGCGGTCGTAGATCGCGGCCCGCTTGGTCATCGGGTCGCCACCAGCCACTCCTCGAGCCGCCGGCGCGACACGACGGACTGCCGTGCGAGGGCCCGGCGCTTGAGGATCATGACGGGTAAGAGTCGCAGGAACGACGCGAGCACCTTCAACCGCATGAGGGTCGGCCGGACGGCGGGCCGGCTGCGTGCCTTGAGGGACTGCCGCACGCTGCGCAGCGCGATGGACCCCGTCGTCAGCGGGTAGCGCAGGACCTCCCTGACCGCGAACCGCAGGCTCGCGTCCTTCACCAGCATCAGCAGGCGGTTGCGGTCGGTGTGGAAGACGAACGTCGGGGACCATTCGACGCTGCTGGCCGAGTGGATGTGCCGGACGACGGCCTTGGGCTCGTAGCGGATCGACCAGCCCGCCGCGCGCAGCCGCCACGACAGGTCGGTGTCCTCGTAGTACAGGAAGAAGTCGTCGTCGAACCAGTCAGCCTGGCGGCCGGCCTCGGTGCGGAAAGCGACCGCGCAGCCGCACAGTGCGAAGACCTCGGTGGGCTCGTCGTACTGACCGGTGTCGACGTCCTGGTAGCCGCGGTCGGCGCCGTAGCCGGCGGTCAGGACGATGCTGCCGACGTTGTTGACGACGTCCACGACCGGTACGCCGGCCGGCACCTCGACGGTGTGCTCCGCCGGTACTGCCGTGACCGGCAGGGTGGCCGCGCCGCCGTCCCAGGACAGGGTGGCGGTCTTCTCGCGCTCGCCGGCCCAGCGGACCGAGATGCGGACCGGCCCGGCTGCGTCCGGCAGCGGGACCAGCAGCTCGCCCTCCGGACGTGCCCAGCGGAACCGGCCCTCGCCGCTGCCCTCCGGTCCCCAGGTGAGCCGCTCCATGAGAACCCGCTCGGTGACGTCCTCGTCGCCGACACGGATCCGGAACAACTGCAGCCCGAGGTCGCGGGGGTCGTGCGGGCCGGGGGAGAAGCCGGTGGTCTGCAGGCGCAGCCGCAGGAACCGCGGCTGGAAGACCACCTTGCTCGTCACGGCGGCGAGCCGCTCGTTGCCCGGCTCCTCCAGCGGGGCGAGCAGTTTCTCCAGCCAGTCGGGCTCGGGGGTCGCGTCGTTGTTGAGCAGAACGGCATACGGCGTCGTGATCTGACGCAGCGCGGTGTTGTTGCCGCCGGCGAAGCCGAGGTTCTCGCTGTTGCGCAGGATCCGGACGTCCGGGTACTCGCGTTCGAGCAGGGCCACCGACCCGTCCGCCGAGGCGTTGTCGACGACCCACACGTCGAACGGCGCACCGGTCTGCTGGCGGGCCAGCGCGTCCAGGCAGGGCCGAAGCAGGCGCTCGCCGTTCCAGTTGACGATGACGACGGTGGCGCGCGGCGTCATGCGGCCCCGCTCCGGGGCAGGACCGCGCTCGTGGCCGGTACGGCGAGGATGCCCGGCAGGTCGCCGCCGCGGCCCTTCACGGCCTCGTCGAACCGGGCCACCGCAAGCGGGTAGCCGGTCTCCGGGTCCTCGACCTGGACGGCGAGGATGAACGAGCCGTTCAGGGCCGGGGCGTGCTCGACCACGAACTCGACCGTGTAACGGCCGGGCACGGCCGGCACGCCCTGCCCGGGTGGGGTCCGCATCGAGAAGATCGGGATGTCACCGGCGCCGACGAGCACGACGATCACGTCGCCGGCGAACACGTCGGCGGCAGCGAGCACCTCGACCTCGACGCAGACGTGCAGCGGCTGCCCGGCGAGCACCTCCGCCGTACGCGGGCCGCCAGCGGTCAGCGACGGGATCGCGGCGTGCACGTACGCGCCGCGCGGCTCGGGGGCGGGCGGCTCGCCGACCGGCCGGTCGGTGCCGAGGATCTTGCGCAGCGTGCCGACGGCGTACGACGGGTCGCCGTCGTACTGCACGCGGCCGTGGTCCACGACGATGCCGCGCGTGCACAGCTGCTCGACGAGGTCGAGCGCGTGCGTGACGAACAGGATGGTCTTGCCGGCCTGCTGGAACTCGGTGATCTTCGCGAGGCACTTGCGGGCGAAGGCCTCGTCCCCGACCGCGAGGACCTCGTCGACGAGCAGGACGTCCGGGTCGACGTGCACGGCGATGGAGAAGGCCAGCTTGACGTACTCACCGGACGAGTAGTGCTTCACCGGGTCGTCGATGCGCTCGCCCTGCTCGGAGAACTCGACGATCGAGTCGAGGAGCCCGTCGACCTCCTTGCGCGACAGCCCCAGCAGGGCCGCGTTGAGGTAGACGTTCTCCCGGCCGGTCAGCTCGCCGTTGAAGCCGGCGCCGAGTTCGAGCAGGGAGGCGATCCGGCCCTCCACCTGCACCTCGCCGGAGGTCGCCCGCAGGATGCCGGCGAGCACCTTGAGCAGCGTGGACTTGCCGGCGCCGTTGGGCCCGATGAGCCCGACGGTCTCGCCCTGCCCCACCGTGATGTCGACGTCGCGCAGCGCCCAGAACTCGCCCTCCGTCACGGCCTTGCGCCGCACGATGCGCTCCTTGAGCGACGTCGCCCGCTGCTTGTGCGTGACGAAGCGCTTGGAGACGCCCCGCGCGCTGATGACCGGCTGCGTCACAGCTCTTCCGCGAAGTCCGCCTGCATCCGGGTGAACACCCGGCGCGCGAACAGGAAGAGCAGCCCGGCGATGACGAACCCGATCGCCAGGTTGCGCAGGTAGAAGGCGTAGCCGGGATCGGCCAGGGCGTGGCCGATGGCGTGGGGTGGCTTGGTGTTGACGTAGCCGTCCTTGACGAAGATGGCCCGCTGGAAGGTCGTCACGACCGTGGCCATCGGGTTGAGGAAGTACGCCCAGAACAGGTGGTACTGGTCGAGCTTGTCCTTCACCAGTGTCGAGGTGTAGAGGATCGGGTTGAGCCAGAACCAGACCAGCAGGGCGATCTCGACGGCGTGCGCGGTGTCGCGGTACCGGACGTTCAGCGCCGAGACCAGGTAGCTGAAGGCGGTCGAGAACAGCAGGAGCAGCGCCAGCGCCGGGACGATGAGCAGGAAGGCCGGGCTGAAGTCGTGCCGGAAGATCGTGGTGACGAGCAGCAGAACGACCAGCTGCAGGACGAAGTGCACGAGGGCATAGCCGACCGCCGACAGCGGCAGGACCTGGAGCGGGAAGCGCACCTTCTTCACCAGACCGGCGTTGCCGACGACGGTGCCGGACGCGGTCGACACCGCGGCGGAGAAGGCCGTCCAGGGCAGCAGGCCGCACATCAGGAAGATGGCGAAACCCGGGACGCCGTTGTTGAGCACCACGCCGAAGATCAGGTAGTAGATGCCCATGAGCAGCAGCGGATTGGCCAGGCTCCACGCGAAGCCGAGCACGGACCCCTGGTACTTGACCTTCAGGTCCTTGCGCACGAGCTGACTGAGCAGCTCCCAGCTGACCCGGCTCTGCGCCCGGGCGCGGCGGCGCGCCAGTTCGCTCCGGTCGCCGAGCGGTGGGACGGCCGCGCCAGGAGCCTCAGTGGCCACGCGGGTCAGCCTCCAGGGCGTCTATCCGGGGTGCCGTCCGGCAGGACAGCCGGAGCGGGCAGCAGGCGCACGAGCCGGTCGCCGGGCTTGCCGTGGAGCATAACCAGGCGTTCGCGCCGCGGCCGGTCGCTACCCTTTGCGCCGTGACCTCGACGCTGGCCGGTCCCACCTCGTCCGGCGCACTCGGGGACGAGGCGCCCGCCGCCGACCACCGGGTCCTGACCGGTACCGATCTGCTCGCCGGTGGTGCGGTGCTGGCCGTGGCGCTGCTCGCCTGGGCGAGCCTGGTGCTGGCCCATCTGGGGGTCCACTCGCTTGCCGGTGCCGTCGGCCTCGGCCTCGCGATGCTCGGCGTGGTCGGGGTGCTGGCCGTGCTGGCCAGTCGCCGGCACAGGGTGCGCGTGGCCGCGGACCCGGCCGGGATCGTGGTGGCGGTCCTGTGTGCCGCGGTCGCCGCGGCCCTGACCTTCCCGGGCTTCTCCTACGGCGTGACCGACAAGGATCCCGGCGGCTACGTCGCGCACGCGGTCGAGATCGCGCACAGCGGCGACTACACGTTCACCGATCCCCTGCTCGCCGATCGCCTGCCGAACGGCCAGCCCCTCGACGTGCAGTTGGCTTCGCCGGGCGCCCGGTTCCCCGGCGTGTGGATCAAGGACGCGCCCACCGGCAAGATCGTTCCGCAGTTCTACCACCTGTGGCCCGCCCTGCTGGCGACCGCGTACGACGTCGGCGGGTACGACGGGATCCGCTTCGCCGTACCGCTGATGGGCGTCCTCGCGGTGCTCCTGCTGGTCGCCCTCCTGCGGCGGCTGGGCGATGCCGTCGCCGGTCCGACGGCGGGGCTCGTCGCCGCGGGGGCAGGCGGATTGCTGCTCGCGACGAACATGCTGCAGGTCTGGCAGGCGCGGTACCCCACGACAGAGGTCCTGGCGGAGGCGCTGTACCTCGCCTCCCTGCTCGGCATCGTCATCGCCCTGCAGACCGGGTGGCGACCCGCCGCCGGCCTGGCCGGGCTGTTCGTCGGCATCGGCTGGCTCAACCGCGCGGATGCCCTCCTGCTGGTCCTGCTCTCGGTCGGCGTGGGCGCCGCTCTGCTCGCGACCCGGCGCTGGGACAGCCGGGCGACCTGGTACGCCGCCGGCCTCGCCGTCGTCGTGCCGCACGCCGTGCTCCAGGCGTACGACCTCGCCCGGTTCTACACGCTCGGCAACAACGTCCCGACCCTGTCCACGGTCGTCGCGGTCACCGTCGGGCTGTTCGCGGCCGCGCTGGTCTGCCGGCTCCTCCTCCGCCGGCCGATCGCCTGGCTGCTGGGGCTGCTGGAGCACCGCTCCACCCAGGTCGTGGCGGGGCTCGTGGTCCTGGTGGGAGCCACCGGGCTGATGGCGCTCGGGTTCCTGCGGGCCCGGCTCTTCGGCGCCGACTACTTCCTCTACAACGGCGCGAGCGTCCGCTCGTACGACGAGCAGATCCTGACCCGGCTGGCCTGGTTCTTCACCGTGCCGGGGTTCGTCCTCATGCTGCTCGGGCTCGCCGTGGTGGCTGTCCGGCGGTGGAGCGGCGCGGTCTGGGCCGTCGTCGTCCCGTCGCTGCTGCTGTTCGCCGTCTACGCGTACACCGCCAAGAACTCCACGCGGCTGCTGTGGTGGACGCGTCGCTACGTCCCGACCGTCCTGCCCGGGATCCTGGTGCTCGTCGCGCTCGCCCTCGCGTTCGCGTTCGTCTGGCGGTTCCGCGGGCGCGCGGTCCTGCGCGTGCCGTCCGTGCTGGCGCTGGTCGCGTTGGTCGCCGTCTTCCTCTCCCAGTCCTGGCCGCTGCGGGCGCACGACGAGTGGAAGGGCTCCCTCGAGATCTCCCAGCAGATCGCCGACCTGTCCGGTCACGCCCGTGGCGTCTACCTCTGGGAGTACCAGCCCTGCTGCAACGGCACGACCCAGCTGTTCGCGACCCCGGTGTGGCTCGCCCACGGCGAGCTGTCGGTGCTGCTGCCCCTGGCCGTCGAGAACCGCACCCCGATCGTCAAGGAGTACGCCGCCCACTTCACGGGCGAGCCGCTGTTCATCGTGGCCGGCAAGAGCGGCCTGCCCGCCGGTCTCGATCCCGCCAGCGTCACGCAGGTCGCGCACATCACCGCGGCCCTGCCGATGTGGGACGAGAGCGACACCGAACGGCCGTCGAAGGCACGCCGGGTCCCGGTCGAGCTCCGGGTCTGGCGCGTCAACGGCACGTGACGTCCCTCCTCCGGCCGCTCCTGGCCCGCTGGTACGCCCCGCTCGTCTACCTCCTGCTCGCCCTCGTCGGCCACGCGCAGGCCCTTCGTTCGCTCGGCGGCACGACCCGCTGTGCCTGCCGGGACGCGCCCGAGACGGACTGGTTCCTCGGCTGGACCCCGTACGCCGTGCTGCACGGCCACGCGCCGTGGACCAGTGCCCACCTCGCGGCCCCCGAGGGCGTGAACCTCATGTGGAACACGCTCATGCCGCTACCCGGGCTGCTCATGACGCCGGTGACGCTGCTGGCCGGACCGCTCGCCACCCACACCCTGCTGGCCGTCCTCGGTATGACGCTGTCGGCCACCGCGATGTGGTGGGTGGCCGGCCGGTGGGTGCCCTGGGGGCCGGCCCGGTTCGTCGCCGGGCTGCTCTACGGGTTCTCCCCGTACCTCGTCGGCCAGGCGACCGACCACCTGCATCTGTCCCTCGTCGCGCTGCCGCCGCTCGTGCTGCTCTGCCTCGACGAGCTGCTGGTGCGCCAGCGTCGTCGCGCGCTGCTCGCGGGGTCGCTGCTCGGGCTGCTGGCCCTGGCCCAGTTGCTGACGGCCGAGGAGGTCCTCGCCTCGATGTTCGTCGTCTGCGTCGCCGGCCTCGCGGTACTGCTCGCCCAGCAGTGGCGCCGCCTCGACCGGGGACGGGTCCGGCACGCCGCCGTCGGCCTGAGCGCCGCCGCCGGGGTGCTGGTCGTGGGCGCTGCCTGGCCGCTGGGCGTGCAGTTCTTCGGGCCGCGGCGGCTCAGCGGACCGGCGACCGGTGCGGCGCCGTTCGCGGCGGACCTGCTCGGCGCCGTCGTGCCCGGCCCGCACCAGCTGCTGGGCCTCCAGTCGATCGCGTCCTGGGGCGGCGGCCCGACGGAGAACGGCAGCTACCTCGGCATCCCGCTCCTGCTCCTGCTCGCCGCTCTCGCGTGGCGCCTGCGGTCCGTCGCCGTCGTGCGGTTCGCGACCGTGCTCGGAGCCGTCACCCTGGTGCTCTCGCTCGGCGAACGCCTGCACGTCGCCGGGACGGCGTACGGCCTGCCGCTGCCCTTCGCCGCGGTCGCGGCGCTGCCCGTGCTGCACGACCTGGCGGCGGTGCGGTTCTCCCTCTACGTCGCGCTGTTCGCGGCGCTCGTCGCCGCCGTCGGAGTGGACCGCCTGCACGCCTCCGGTGCGCTGCGCCGTCGTCCCGGGCTGGCCGTCGTGGCGACCCTCGCCGTGGCCGTGCCGCTGTTGCCCGCCTGGCCGTACGCGTACCAGGACGCGCGGACGCCGGCGTACTTCACGACCGCCACCGTCGAGCGCGTGCCCGAGGGGGCGCTGGCCCTGACCTACCCCGTGCCGCGGTTCCCGACGAGCGCACCGATGGCGTGGCAGGCGGTGGCCGGCTACCGCTACCGGTCGGTCGGCGGCTACGTCATCACCCCCGACGCGCAGGGCCACGGCACGTTCACCGGCGGGGTCACCCTCTGGGAACGGACGGTCCTGCACGCCGCCGTCGGGCGACCGATGCGGCTGACGCCCCGGCTGAGCAGCCGGCTCGCGGCGGAGATCGCCCGGCTGCGCGTGCGGGCGGTGCTCGTCGCGGACACCCGGGGCTCCGCGGAGGTGGTGCGGCTCGTGACCGCCGTCCTGGGGCGGCCGGGGGAGCACGCCGGCGGCGTGACCGCCTGGTACCTCTAGTGCCAGCTGTCGGCGCGGCCGACGACCTTCGCGGGTACGCCCGCGACGACCGCGCCGGCCGGGACGTCCTTCGTGACGACCGCGCCCGCGGCGACGACAGCGCCGTCGCCGATCGTGACGCCCTTGAGGATGATCGCGCGGGTGCCGACCCAGACCCGGTCGCCGATCACCACCGGCGCGGCGGACGGCTGCTCGACGCCGTCGACGGTGAGGGCGTGGAAGTCGTTGTCGAGCACCTGGACGTCCCAGCTGAACGTGCAGGCGGCACCGATCGTCACGGCCTGGGCGCAGAGGATCTTCGTGCCCAGCCCGTTGACGTTGGTCGCATGACCGATCTGCAGCCGGCCGCCGTCGACCACGACGCGGATGCCGCGCTGCAGGGAGACGACGCCCTCGCAGTGGAAGGTGGCCCCCTCCCGCACCCGGACGACCGAGGTGTCGCCTTCGCTGGTGAGGCCGAACGGCCCGAGGCCGATGCGCAGCGCACCGCCGGGGGACACGGTGATGCGGTCGGCGCCGTCCAGCACGGTGTCGGAGCCGATCCAGATCGCGCGCCTGGCCAGTACCCGATGGCGGAGCACGCCGCCGTAGAAGGCGCGGGCGGAGGTCTCCTTCGCCCCGCGCAGGGACGTCATGGCGCGGCGGTAGCCACGGAACTCGGCAGCGGGCACGGGTAGCAGGCTAGGGCGCGGCCCGCCGGGCCGGGCGTCCGGCGCGGCTAGGATCGGCGTACCGCCTGCCAGCCCGGGAGTCCCCTGTCGTGACCGCGCCTGTCCGCACGTCCGCCCAGAAGGCCGCCAAGAAGGCGGCCCCCTCACGCCCCGCCGCCGCCCGCCTCGCCGCGGCGGCGGCGGAGATCGTCGAGCTCGACGAACAGGTTGACGTCACCGTCGTCCTGCCCTGCTTCAACGAGGTCGGGCACGTCGAGGAGGAGATCGTCCGCATCGCCGCGGCCCTCGACGCCAGCGGCTACACGTACGACCTGGACGTGTACGACGACTGCTCGACCGACGGCACCCGCGAGCTGCTCAAGGACATCAGCGAGTCCGGCCGCTTCCCGCGGATGCGCTACATGCCGCGGCTGCGCAACGGCGGCTCCGGAACCATCCGGCGGATCGGTTCGCAGGAGGCCCGCGGCGAGATCGTCGTGTGGACCGACGCGGACATGACGTACCCGAACGAGCGCATCCCCGAGTTCGTCCGGATGCTCGAGGACGAGGAGATGATCGACCAGGTCGTCGGTGCCCGGAAGACTGAGGAGGGCACCTACAAGCTCCTGCGTGTGCCGGCCAAGTGGACGATCCGCAAGATCGCGTCGTACCTCACCGGCACCAGGATCCCCGACCTGAACTCCGGCCTGCGGGCGTTCCGCCGCGAGGTCGCCGTGCCGTACCTGCCGCTGCTGCCGCCGGGGTTCTCCTGCGTCACCACGCTGACGGTGAGCTTCCTGGCCAACGGCCACGAGGTGAAGTACGAGCCGATCGACTACGCGAAGCGCGCGGGCAAGAGCAAGTTCAACTTCGTCAAGGACGCTTACCTCTACATCCTGCAGGTGCTGCGGATGGTCATGTACTTCAACCCGCTGAAGGTCCTGATGCCGCTGGCCCTGTGGCTGCTGGGCATCGGCGCGGCGAAGGTGGTCTACGACGTCATCGCGCACCCCGTGCGGATCGCGGTCAACACCCTGCTGCTGCTCGTCACCGGCCTGATCATCGCGGCCGTGGCGCTGCTCGCCGACCTGATCGTCCGGTCGAGACCCAGCTGACGCGTCTGACACAGCGGCCCCACGGGCCCGGCTCCCTTCGGGGGCCGGGCCCGTCCGCGTCTCCGGGGTTGCCGTGGGCAAGCGGAGAGACATACCGCGGGGTTGGTCCGGATATGCGTGAAGCGTCCGTGATCACTGCCACAGGTAGTTGCGTTGGCAAGAGACGTAGTGCGAACGTAGGGTGAACGCATAGTCCGTGTTAGCGGGCCGTGCCTGTACGAGCGTCGTACCGCCCGGCCGGCCCGTCTGCCCGGCGGCTGGGACCCACACGGTCCCCCGCCCGAGGGGTCCCCCGCCGTCCGCATGCGGTCCGGTCGTGGCCCCGCCCGGAGGAACCCGCATGCGCCCCGCACGTCCGTCACGTCCGTACGTCCTCGCGGCGACAGGTGTCGCCGCCGCCGGCCTGGCCGCGACCCTCGCCCTCGCTCCCGACGGTGCGGTGGCCGCTCCGGCACCGGGCAGGCCCACGCTCTCCGCGCTCTCCGTGACGCCGATCACGCCCGTCGACCTCGACCGGCGGCAGGCCCTTGCGGCCTCCGCCGACATCAAGAGGAAGGCCGCGCTGAAGCGGGCCGCGGCGGAGCGGGCCGC
>JAOPWV010000080.1 GCA_025965475.1 Frankiales bacterium
CTGTTCACAATCGCGGTGGACGGCCAGACGGTCGGCGTCGACATGTAGCAGGAGGTCGACAGGACGAGCATGAGCCAACCTCTACGGAAGCCGGTTTCGCGAGAACAGACGACGCCGATACTTGCCTCGGAGCAGAGCATCACCCTCATCGGTCAGATGAGACACCGAACTTCGTCTTCCGGTTCTCAGCGCTCAAGCCGGCCTAGTTCCAGGTGACGCTCGTCGCCCCACCTGCCCGCCGCGGCCCGTTGACGACCTGCGGCCGGTCGCGGCGTAGGCGGCGCACCTGCTCGGCGCCGGTTCCCGGAGCGCTAGTACTAACGGTCTGCGGGGTCGTACTAGCGGCATGTCCGTGGCCATGTGAAAGTCCCCGATGATGGCCACGTGAAGTCCCGCTGGTGGCCAGCGGAAGTCCCCACCTCGCGGTCGTCGTGTCTGCCGGGAGCTGAGGCCCTGGGCGGTGACGGTGGCGGTGTCGAAGCCGTGCACCGCCCAGGGGGCTCCATTGTTGTCTGCGAGGAAGGAGTTGGACGTCATCACCGCCTACCGCCAGGTCGGCACCGACGTTGGCTATTCCATCCGGCTGGCTGACGCAGCGAACGCGCACAGCGTGGAGATGAGGCGCATCTCTTCGACGTCCCGTCCCCGGCTGTCCAGCAGCTCCTCGGTGCAGACCAGGTACGCCAGGCACCGGGCCCGGCTGATGGCGACGTTGAGCCGGTTTCGCGAGAACAGGAAGTCCGCGCTGCGGGGCATGTGCTCTGCGCCGGACGTGGCCATGCTGAAAAGCACCACCGCTGCCTGCCGGCCCTGGAACTTGTCGACGGAGCCGACGGCTACGCCGCGGGTCAGGGGGTCGGCCTCGAGGCGCTCCCGGAGCAGGTCTACCTGGTCGTTGTACGGCGCGACGACGAGAAAGTCCCGGATCGTGAGCGGCGACGCCTCGCCGTACTGGTTCACCCACTTCGTGCCGAGGAGCCGCCGGATCTCGGCGTGCACCAGCTCAACCTCCTCCGCGGCGTGGGTCGAGCGCCCTTCGTGGTCCGCCCGAAGCCAGCGCAGGCCGGTGCCGAACTCGGTGTCCTGAACGGCACAACTGATGTGGCTGCTCAGACGACCCTCGTAGATGTTGTCGGAGATGAACGCGCAGATGTCTGGGTGCATTCGCCGCGTCTCGGTCAGGAACACGCCGCGGTCCGGTGGCATGGTCGTCGCGTTCCCCAACAAGTGCTGGAGCGCGCTGCCGCCGCTGGTGCCGGGGTGCGATGCCTGTGCCACCTGGGGCAGCTGCAGGGGGTCGCCGAGCAGGAGAAGATTGCGGGCCGAGCGGCAGGCGGCGAGCGTGTCTGCGAGCGACAGCTGCCCCGCCTCGTCCACGACGAGCACGTCGACCGGCTGGGTGGCCATTCCACACCGGAGAAGAGCCACGTGGTCCCAGCCACCAGGTTGAAGCCCGTCTTGGCGGTCGCCTGGTTAGAGCTCACGTACCTGACATTCGGCAGAGATCCCGGTCCCGCCGCCCCGACCTTCTTCACCGCCTGCAGCCGGTTCTGCTCACCCCGCTCCTGGAATAACTCGACAACAGCTTCGAGCAGGTTGTCGATGGCGTGGTGGCTGAAGGCGGTGATGCCGACGCGCTTGCCCGCGGTGATGAGCGCGTGGATCTGCTGTGCTCCGCGGAACGTCTTGCCTGTCCCCGGCGGTCCTTGGACGGCGACGCAGGTCCCGTCCAGCGCTGTCGTCCAAGCAAGCATGTCGTCGAGGTCGTCGGTGAAGACGCCCCCCGAGGGCCCTCGTCCGGGGAGGAAGCGGGGCAGGTCGCGACGCAGCAGCGCCATGGCGACAGGGCTGGGCGTGACCGCGGGGTCCAGCACCGCATCCGCTAGCTCGGACAGGGCCGCCGGTTTGGGGTAGGGGGAAACCCATTCGTTCGCGGCGACCACCGTCGGGATAACACCGCGCTCGGCCAGCGCATCTGACCAGAGCAGGTCGAGCTCGCCCGCGTCGGCGTCGAGCCGGCTGACGCTGGCGTAGGCGGGCGGGCCGTCGACGACGGGGAACAGGATGGTCTTTTCGATGCCGGCGCACTCCTGCGGCGGGAATCGGAACCGCATCGCCGGTGTGATCGGGTTGCCGTTGGCGCGCTTTCGCTCGACCAGCTCGACCGGCTCGAGCCCGGCGAGCGCCGAAGGGTCCTCGAGCAGGTCAGCTGTCTCCCCTGTGCAGGTGGCGAGCCGCGGAGCCAGGTACGCCTTCCACTCCCGCCGCCAATACCCGAGCACGTCGCCGAGCAGGTGTTCCGGCGTGTCCGGGCCAGCGGCGTGGAGTTGCTCGACGCGAGCGTCGAGCTCGGGGAGGTTGCTGGCAGGGTCGAGCACGGCGGGCCGCCAGGGCAGCTCCGGAGCCCGGTGCTCGACCAGCCAGTCGCGCACGGCGCGGGTCGCGCGCACGTCGTCCTCGTTGTACGCGGCAATGGCGTCCAGGGCGTCCGCCGCTCGGGTGGCCATCCACCGCTCGTACTCGACAATGGCACCCGCGCCCTTGTCGATGTCGTGGCCACGCTGATAGCTGGTGAGCCGCTCAAGCGCCTTGAGCCCGTAGGACTCGGTGCCCACCTGGACGGCGTTGCGCGCAACGACGAGCAAGTCGACGAAGGCCCCGGACTCGACGAGTTCCTCGAGGGCGACCTCGCCCACGCCGTGCTGCGACGCTAGCCGTTCCAGCGACGACCGTTCGGTGTGGTTGTAGTGGTAGACGTGCATCCCGGGGAACTGCTCGCGGCGCTCCCGCAGGTAGGCGATCAACTCGGCCACCGCCTTACCCTCCTGCGCCTGGTCGTGTGCCCACCAGGTGCGGTACTCCCAGGCGCCCCCAGAGGTGCACTCGATGAGCCCGAACAGGAAGAACAGCCCCGCGTCGGGACGCCAGAACGGGTGCCCCTCGAAGTCGAGGAAGACGTCGCCGTCGTTAGGTTCGGGCAACAGGGCGAGGCCGTGGCCCCATACCGGCTCCTCGCCTGCCTCGATAAGCAGGAAAGGCGGAGGTTCCCCCTCCCACTGCTCCCGGGCCTGCCGCTGCAGCCGGGCCTGGGTGACGATGCGGGGCTGCCGCTGCTCGGGTATCCCCGGCACGGCGTCGACGTGGTCGGCGAGGGCTGCGAGCGTGCACACGGCCGCCTCCTGCAGCAGGACCCGGTCGGCGCTGCGTAGCCCGGCGACGTAGACGAGGGAGTCCGCGTCGCGCCAGCTGTGGTCGCAGACGTCGGCGAACTCGCAGAAAGCGCAGTGATCGCACGGCTCGGGCACGGCGGTACCGGTGGTGACCGCAAGGTCGAGCACGCGCGCCAACCGAGTCCGCAGCCGCTGCCAGTAGGCGGCGAAGTCCGCCGTCAGCAGCGACTCGACCTGGCCGGAGCCGAGCCATAGGTGCATCCGCGCGGGGCGCGTCCCGGTCGCCGCTTCGATCGCCTCCGCGTAGAACGACAGCTGCAACACGTGCGCGGGCTTGGCCTCCTGCCGGGCGAGCTTGGCGTCGACCGGCTCGACCGAGACGGATCCGTCGGGCGCCACGACTCGCAGCAGGAAGTCGGCGATGCCGCGAATGCCGTCGTGGATCAGAGGCACCTGGTAGAGCACGTCCCAGTCATCGCCGGCGAAGGGATCGCCGATGCGCGCGACCCAAGCGGCGAACGACTCTCGGGGCAGCCGGTCCGGGACGATCCGCACCCGTAGCCCGCGGTCGACGTAGTCCTGCAGGCACGCCTCCTCGTGGGCGAGGCCCTTGTCGGCGAGCAGCCGGGCGAAGGAGCTCATCCCCGCGGGCGGCCTCTCCCGCAGCCCCTCCTCGACCTGATGTCTGAGATCGAGGTACGCGGCGCAGTCGAGCCACGCCGTGATCTTGGAAGGGGTGAGTGTGCGCTCGACCATGCTGCCTGCCTCACAGGTGCCGGACCGGGTGGGGAGCTCGCTCGCCTGCGGCGACTCGCTGGAAGGAGGTTCTCAGGCAACGGCCACGAAAGGCGACAGGTCGGGCCGACTCGTCCCCGAAGAAGCCGGCGAGCCGGTGCTGACCCGGTCACTGATGGGCTGCGCCCCGGACGCCAGTCGTCCCCGCGCACGGCGCCGTCCTCGCGGACCCGACGGCGACCTGGGGTGCTGCGGCGGGTGCGGAGGCGCTGCCCCATGGGCTGACGTACGACCGCGTCGCCCGCAGGAGCCGGGGCGCTGATTCGCGATCTTGTCGGGCCAGCGCGCTACGTTCCGACCATGGCCACGAAACCGCGCACATCGTGCCCCTCCCCCACTGCGGAGGCAGCCGGTGGGACGACTCCCACTTCGCGGTGCCCAAGTCCCCCCTCGGACACGATCGTCACGCAGACGGCCGCCCGCTTTGCGGGTGGCCATATGTGCCTTCTTGGGCACACTTGGGCCTGCTCACGATGGAGCTGCCCACGGCGCTGATGCCGCGCCGTAACAGGCTGCACATGGCTCCTCGCGGTCAATGGGGCCCGGTGCCTGATTTCAGCGCCGCAGGCAGGCCTCCCGGACACCTTGCGCTCGCGCTGCGATGCGGCAGGTCTACTCCGGCCAGTCGGACGCCTGGATGACCTCTACGAAGTCGATGCGCCGGAAGCCGGGGACGAAGTGCTCCAGTACGTCGGCGTTCACCGTGCCGAAGGTCGTCTCCGGGCGGTCGGCGAACCCGTCGGTGAACGCCTCCAGGATCTGCCGCTTGAAATCAGGGCGCGGGTGCGCCTCGGTGACCGCGACACGCTGCTCCTCGCTGACTGCGTGGTAGCCGATGCCCAGCACGTCCAACTCGACCCCCCGCGTGACCAAGGCGATCTCCGGCGCCATGTGCAGCGGGACCTCGGGCGTGGTGTGCAACGCGATGGCGGTCCACGCCAGCGTCGCGGTGTCCTCGGAGAGGCCGCGGGTGAGCAGGAAGCTGCGGGCCTCGTCGGCGCCGTCGATCTCGAAGCGCTGGTCGGTGCGCCGGTACTTCGGGGTCAGTCCGAGGTCGTGGAACATCGCGCCGACATAGAGGATCTCGGGGTCGTAGCGCAGGCCCTGCTCGCGGGCCCGGAGGGCGCCGAACAGGTACACCCGCCGGGAGTGGTGGAAGAGCAACGGGCTCGCGGCCTCCCGGACGAGCTCGGTGGCCTCGGCAACGAGCTTCGTGTCTGGGATCTCGATGCCAGCGATGCGGGTGGACATGGCGTCCTCCTCGTCGACGTTCGTGGATGCGCGGCCTGGCTTGCCGGCCGAGCTGTGGGGTGAGGGGCTCCAGCATCGCGACAACACGCATCCACGCCTTCACGGCCAGCTTCAGACCGACGCTCCCGCTGCCCCGAAACCTGGGGTACCGGCTAGCCCGTAGTCGCTGTACGTCCAGGTGGTGCGGGGTGCCGATCGGGTCCGCAGCCGCTTTACGATTGGTCATGGCGCTGTCCAGCAGCCGGCCCTGACCCAGGTTGTAGGACTTCTACCCTTGCCGAGCGCACCATCCGACTGGTTCTGGGCGCTGGCCGCAACGGACCGGCCCGGTGGCGAGAGGGGCGACCTCGAGGTGCCTATCGTCCTGCCCACACCCGCGGCGACCCGGCGATGGCTGCATGCCCGGGGCGCGGGGCTGTCCCAGCGGCGCCGGCTCGCCGGGGCGGTGATCGCGCTGGTCGTCCTTCCCCTGCTGACGATGGTCTTGGCCCATGTTCGCGCCATGGTGAACCTGCCCAGCCAGACGCTGCTCTACCTGCTCGCCGTCGTGGTCGTCGCGCTGGTCGGCGGGCTCGTCCCGGCGGTGGTCTCCGCGGTCGCGGCCGCGGTGCTGCTGGATCACTACTTCATCCCGCCGCTCTACGATTTCTCCGTCGCGGAACCCACCAATGTGGTGGCTCTGGTCGCGTTCGTCCTCGTCGCCGGCGCGGCCAGCTCGGTCGTAGGGCTGGCCGCGCGCCGCCGGCAGGCAGAAAGCCTGGCGGCCGCGCACGCCGAGAGCCGCGAGCAGCTCCGTGGACTCGCGCAGGAGCAGGCGGCGCTGCGGCGGGTCGCCACGCTGGTAGCTCATGGGGTGCCGGCCGCCGACGTCTTCGCGGCGGTTGCGCGGGAGGTCGGGGGGGTCCTCGGTGCGGACAGTACGAACATCGTCCGCTTCGGTCCCGACGACTCGGCGACCGTCGTCGCCAGTGTCGGACTGCGCCCGGAACAGGTTCCGGTGGGCACCCACTGGAAGCCAGAGCCGCCGATGGCCACGGCGGCCGTCCTGCGCACGGGACGGCCGGCTCGCGCCGACGACTACAGCGAGGCCTCCGGCCTGGCCGGTGACGCGGTCGGCCGGCTGGGAATCCGGTCGGGGGTCGCCGCTCCGATTCTCGTCGAGGGGCAGGTCTGGGGGGCGATCAACGTCGGGACGCAGGGGCGCCGCTTTCCCGCCGATGCCGAACAGCGCATGGCAGATTTCACCGAGCTCGTCGGGACCGCGATCGCGAACGCCGAGGGCCGCGCGCAGCTCGAGGAGAGTCGCGACGAGCTCCGCCGCCTCGCCGACGAGCAGGCCGCCTTACGACGGGTCGCCACCCTGGTCGCCCGCGGAGTGCCGGCGGCCGAGGTGTTCCCTGCCGTCGCCCGGGAGGTCAGGCACATCCTCGGGTCCGCCGCCTCGAACATCTCCCGACTCGATGCTGACGGCGCGATCACCGTCCTCGCCCGCGTGGGCGAACACCAGGCCGAGCTGCCGGTGGGCAGCCGCTGGAGGCCTGAGCCGCCCCTGGCCGTGGCTGCGGTCCTGCGTACCGGCCGGCCGGCCCGCTGCGAGGACTACAGCGGAGCCTCCGGCGCATTCGTTGACGCCACCGTTCGCCCGATGGGGATCCGGTCGTCGGTGGCGGCGCCGATCGTCGTCGAAGGGCGGCTGTGGGGTGTGATCGTCGCCGGTGTGCTGCACGGCGGCTTCGCGCCGGGCACCGAAGAGCGCATGGCCGGCTTCACCGAGCTCGTCGGGACCGCGATCGCGAACGCCGAGGGCCGCGCGCAGCTCGAGGAGAGTCGCGACGAGCTCCGCCGCCTCGCCGAGGAGCAGGCCGCGTTGCGGCGGGTCGCCACACTGGTCGCCCGCGGCGTACCGCCGGCGGAGGTGTTGTCGGCCGTCGCACACGAGGTCGGTCGGGTCCTCTGCGCCGACGGCACGGGCGTCGCCCGACTCGATGCCGACGGCGCGATCACGGTCTGCGCCTGCGTGGGCGACCTCCCGGGCGAGCTGGCCGTAGGGAGCCGCTGGCGGCCGGAGCCGCCCCAGGCCGTGGCGGTCGCCTTGCGCACCGGTCGGCCGGCGCGTAACGAGGACTACCGCAAGGACTCGGGCTTCCCTCCGCTGGGGATCCGGTCAGGTGTCGCCGTTCCGATCGTGGTCGAGGGACGTCTGTGGGGAGTGATCAGTGTCGGGACACGGCACGGGCCTTTCCCAGCCGATACCGAGGGACGCATGTCCGGCTTCACCGAGCTCCTCGGCACCGCGATCGCCAACGCCGACGGCCGCGCCCAGCTGACCGCCTCCCGGGTCCGGATCGTCGCCGCCGCCGACGACGCCCGGCGCGGCATCGAACGCGATCTGCACGATGGCACCCAACAGCGGCTCGTCGCGCTCAGCCTGACGCTGCGCGTGGCCCAGTCCACCGTGCCGGCGGACCTGCCCTGGCTGCAGGCCCAGATCGGCGGGGTCGCCGACGAGCTCAACGACACGATCGACGAGCTACGCGAGATCGCCCGCGGCATCCACCCTGCGATCCTGTCCGAGGGCGGCCTGGGGCCGGCCTTGCGCACCCTGGCCCGCCGCGCCGCCATCCCCGTAGAACTCGACATCCGTACCCCGAACCGCGCCGCGGACCCGATCGAGGTGGCCGCCTACTACGTCGTGTCCGAGGCGCTGACGAACGCGACCAAGCACGCCCACGCCTCGTACGCGCGGGTGGCGGTCGAACAGCGCGACACCCTTCTCGACCTGTCGATACGCGACGACGGCGTCGGTGGCGCTGATCCCGCGGGAGGCTCGGGCCTGATCGGCCTGCGCGACCGGGTACAGGCCCTCGGCGGATCGATCGAGGTAGAAAGCCCGCGGGGGGCGGGGACAGCGATCGTCGTCGTGCTTCCGCTACAGCCCGAGTGATCCCCCTGCTGGCCGGTACCGCCGTTCGGCGCTGCCCGTGAAGATTCCAGGAGCTCTGGAAGCGATCGTGGGCGGTATGACTCTGCTGGTCGTCGGGCTGTCCCACCGCAGCGCGCCGGTGGGGGTTCTGGAGCGGGTTGCCGTATCGCTTGTCGACCACGGCGCGGTCCTGAACCAGCTGCTCGGGTGCGCGCACGTTGACGAGGCGCTGCTGCTGTCCACCTGCAACCGCGTGGAGGTCTACGCGGAGGTCACGGCGTTCCACGGCGGTCTGGCGGACATCACCGACGTTCTGGAGTGCCGGTCCGCGATCGGGGTGCATGAGCTGTCCGAGCATCTCTACGTGCACTGTGCACAGACAGGTGTGGAGCATCTGTTCTCGGTGGCCGCAGGGATCGACTCGATGGTCCTCGGGGACCAGCAGATCATCGCTCAGCTGCGTAGCGCGTACGCCAAGGCCGAGGAGGCGGGCGCCCTGGGGCGCAGCCTCCACGAGGTGGTGCAACAGGCGTTGCGGGTCGGCAGACGTGTCCGCGCCGAGACCGGCATCGCGTCCGCAGGACCGTCGGTGGTCTCGGAGGCGCTGGCCGCCGCGTCCGCCGTCCTGGCGGGTGCCGGTGGTGCGACGGGTCTGGCGGGCCGGCGGGCACTGATCATCGGGGCCGGGTCGATGGGCGGCCTGGCCGCCGCGCAACTGCGCAGGTCCGGGGTGGCCGAGATCGTGGTGGCCAATCGCACCGAGGCTGCCGCACAGCGGCTGGCCGCGCGTTGTACCGCCGACGGCACTCCCGCCCGCGCCGTGGGTCTGGCCGGCGTCAGCGCCGAACTACCCGCCGCGGACGTCGTGGTCTGCTGTGCCGGCGGGAGCGAGGCGGTGCTCGGGATCGACCAGTTCGCCGTCAGCTCGGCGCCCCTCGTGGTGTGCGATCTGGGACTGCCACGCAATGTGGAGCCGGGGGTGGCCGACGTACCGGGAGTGACCCTGCTGGATCTCGGCGCCGTGGCGCGCCGGGCAGAGCAGCAGGGCACGGGGTCGGGCGCCGTCGAGTGGGTGCGCCGTCTCGTCGCCCAGGAGGTGCGCGATCACCTCGCGGCGCGGCGCACCGCGGAGGTGGCCCCGACGGTGATTGCGCTGCGCAGGCAGGCTGCCGAGGTGGTGGACGCGGAGCTGCTCCAGCTGGACCGACGGCTGCCAGGGCTCGACGCCGACGTACGCGAGGCGCTGGCCCGCACGGTGCGCCGGGTGGTGGGCAAGCTGCTGCACCCCCCCACGGTCCGCGTCAAGCAGCTCGCCGAGTCCGGTGCCGGTGAGACGTACGCAGACGCACTGCGTGAGCTGTTCGCCCTCGATCCGCAGGTGGCAGCGATCCTCACCGGGACGACCCGCACGGAGTGAGCCGATGCGGGTCTGAGTCGATCGATGCATGATCGGACCGACGCACATCGAACCGACGCACGAAAGAAGCCGATGACCGTCCTGAACTGCCAGGACGGTCATCGGCTCTGGTCTCCCGGGCCGGGTCACCCGTCGTCGGGGTTGAGCGCCAGGAAGGCGGCTCCGGCGGCGGCGCCGGCTGCCAGTTGCGCCAGCAGGTAGACCCACAGCGTCGGCCACGCGAAAAGGCCCAGCGTCGCGGCTCCCAGTGTGACGGCCGGGTTGAACGCGCCACCGGAGATCGCGCCGACCGCGAAGGCTCCCGCCACCACGGTGAAGCCGATCGCCAGGCCGTAGAAGGAGTTGTCCGGGTGGTCCCTGCTCGTGGCCACGTTGAGGACGACATAGCAGAGGGCGAAGGTGAACAGCAACTCCACGACGAAGGCGGCGATCAGGGCCTGACCGGACAGGGTCAACGTGGCCGCCGGCGCGTGGTGGACCACGGCGGAGACGACCCCGGCCGCTATCAGGCCTCCACCGACTTGTGCGACCCAGTAACCGGCGGCGTCAGCCGACCTGATCCGGCCGCGTACCAGCGCCGCGAGGGTGACGGCCGGGTTGTAGTGGCCGCCGGAGATGTGCCCGCCTGCGTAGATCATGACCATGAGTGATGCGCCGATGGCCAGCGGTGCGAGCGGGCTGCCCCCGATCACGCTCGCCCCGACCGTGAAGACGAGGAAGAACGTCCCGATCAGCTCGACGGCGTACTTCCGGGCCGCATCCGCGTGGGCTCTGGGCGGGGATTGAGCCCGGTCGGGCGCAGTGCGTTCCTGGATGTCGATGTTGCCCACGCTGGTGGTGGTGGTCATGGGATGGCTCCTCTACGTCCGCTGGTGTCGATATTCGGACTTCGAGAGTCGTTCTTCGGCGCGCGCAGGTCGTCAGGGCCAACGCCCATCTGCGTCCCCGGCGGGCTGGGCTCTCCGGTTACCTGCCAGCCGCAACCAGGGCGAGTGTGCAGCTAGCCGGAATGCGAACGCGGACACGCACTGCGATCCTGGGGGCATGCTGAGTTGCCTCATCGTCGACGACAACCCTCGCTTCCTGGCGGCTGCCCGTGATCTCCTCGAGCGTGAGGGCGTCACGGTCGTGGGCGTGGCATCGACGAGTGCCGAGGCCCTCCAGGCTGTCGCCGCTCTCCGACCGGATGTCACCCTGCTGGACATCGACCTTGGTGGCGAGAGTGGCTTCGACCTGGCCGCACGACTCCACCGGGACGCCGGCCTGACGCCGTCCCGGGTGATCCTGATCTCGACGCACGCCGAGCAGGACTATGCCGAGCTGATCGGTGCCAGCCCGGTCGTCGGGTTCGTCTCGAAGTCCGCCCTGTCGGCCGATGCCATCCGCGACCTCCTGGAGCGCGACGGTGACGGCGAGTGCCCCCTTCCGATCAACGGCCCTCGAGGAACGTGACCACCGCGAGGACGCGGCGGTGGTCGTCGTCGGCCTCCGCCAGGTTCAGCTTGGCGAGAATGCTTCGGACGTGCTTCTCGACAGTTCCCTCGGAGACCCAGAGCCGGCGGCCTATGCCGGCGTTGGAACGTCCCTCCGCCATCAGTGCCAGGACCTCGCGCTCCCGCGCGCTGAGTGCGGCAAGCGGGTCGTTGCGTCGTCGGGCTGACACCAGCTCCTGCACCAGCGCCGGATCCACGACCGATGCTCCCTTGGCGATCCGTTCGAGCGTGTCGAGGAAGTCCGTCACATCGGCGACGCGGCTCTTGAGCAGGTAGCCGATCTTGCGGCCGGTAGCCAGCAGTTCCATCGCGTGCTCGACCTCGGCATGGGCCGACAGAACCAGGATGCCGGTGTCCGGGAACTCCTGGCGGATCACCCGAGACGCGTCCAACCCCTCGGTGGTGTGTGTCGGCGGCATCCGGATGTCGACGATCACAAGCTCGGGCGTCCTGTCCCGGACCATGGCCAAAAGCTGGGTGCCGTCGCCGGCCTGGCCCTGGACCTCGAAGCCCGACCGGCCGAGCAGGCTTGCCAGACCCTCGCGGAGAAGGACGTCGTCCTCGGCGACGACCACGCGCAACGGGATCCGGGCCGGCACGTCCACGTTCGGCTCTGTCGTCACGGCAAGATTGTCGACTAATTTCGGGCCGCGGGCACGCTTCCCGGACGAAGCATTTCGCCGGCGCGACCGCCACGACGCTGCCCGGCCGCGTGGTTCGCGTGCCGGAGCCTGACGTGTGGGTTGGGCTGACGCGCCGCTTGCTCGTCGCGAGCGGCCTGCTCGCGCTCATCGTCGGCGCCGCGTTCGCCGTCCTGCTCTCCGCGGTCGGCTACCTGACGGCGGCGATGTTCTGCCTGGTCCGGCAGGCGGCCGCCATGGCGGGACGGCTGGCCGACGGTGACCTCGGGACCCGGATGCCGGTGCACGGCGTCGGCGAGATCGGTGTGCTCGAGCGCAGCTTCAACACCATGGCCGGCTCGTCACAGGAGAGCCGGGCGGAGCTCACCGCCTCGCGGGCCAGGATCGGGACCGCCGGACCAGGCGAGGGCGGCGGATCGAGCGTGACCTGCACGACGGAACCCGACAGCGCCTGGTGTCGCTGCTGCTGGCTCGGGCGGCGCCGAACGGACGCTGGCGCGCGCGACAGCGCTCAGGGAGCACCTGTCCCACGTCGCTCTCCGGGTCCGTGACGGCATGCCGGCCGCGATGCCCTGCAGCAGCCGGGCAGCGATCAGCAGCCCGATGGTCGGCGCGGCTCCGGACAACGCGCTCGTCACCACGAACGCGGACAGGGCGATCAGGAACATGCGCCGCCGGCCGATCGTGTCACCGGGCCGGCCGGAACCAGCGCCAGTGTCAGCGCGTACCCGGACACCACCCACTGCACTGTCGCTGCCGCTACGCCCAGGGCCCGCTCCATCGACGGCAGCGCGACGTTCACGATGCTGACGTCGAGCAGGATCAGGAACGCCGCGAACTGGGTCACTCCAGGGCCCGCCACCGCCGCGGATCGGCCACCTGATCGGCGGGGACCGGCGAGCGCACCGTCACCGCCAGCGGCCCTCCTCGTGGGTGGGTGACCGGAGTGCCCGGACTCCCGCTGGCCGGTAGCCGGGTTGGGCGCTGGCCGCGCAGACGGGCCCGGTTCCGGAGGCGACGGTGGACGGCATGCGGCACGACACCCGGCCGGGCCGCAGGAGCAAAGGAAGCGAGGGGAGAACCATGGTGGAGATCCCGGCCGTGACGGCATCTCGCCACGGCGTCGCGATGGTCAGCACATTCGAAGCGGCCCGGGCCGAGGCGCTGTTCGCCTCTACCGTGCAGTCCTCCGAGTCACCCGGCCCCGACGAGGTTCGTCGCACCGTGTCGACGACCCTGCGCCGGCTCGGGATCCGCGGTTGTGCCGCGCAGGTGGCAGGCGAGTTCGGCGACCACCCCGACGTCGCGGTACAGCGGATGGCCTGGGCCCTGATGACGGTCCGCGGTGTGTACCCGGGAGCCGTACGGACTCCGCCGCCCGCACGGCCTCTAGCCCTCGCGAGCTGACCCGGTACCGCAAGTCCACACGAACGAAAGGAAGCGCGGCATGACCACCACCGAGCCCACGCCACCGACGGCGACGACCCTCGCCGGCATTCCGATCGAGAGCGACGATCACTCGCTCACCGTCGGCCCGGACGGACCGATCCTGCTCCAGGACCACTACCTCATCGAGCAGATGGCGCAGTGGAACCGTGAGCGCACCCCGGAGCGCCAGCCCCATGCCAAGGGGAGCGGGGCCTTCGGCCAGTTCGAGGTGACGAACGACGTCAGCGCCTTCACCAAGGCCGCGGTCTTCCAGCCGGAGAGCACGACCGCGATGCTGGCCCGGTTCTCCACGGTCGCCGGCGAGCGGGGCAGCCCGGACACCTGGCGCGACCCCCGCGGGTTTGCCCTGAAGTTCTACACGTCCGAGGGCAACTACGACATGGTCGGCAACGACGTCCCGGTCTTCTTCATCAGGGACCCGCTGAAGTTCCAGCACTTCATCCGCTCGCAGAAGCGCCGGATGGACAACAACCTGCGCGACCACGACATGCAGTGGGACTTCTGGACCCTGTCACCCGAGTCGGCCCACATGGTGACCTGGCTGATGGGCGACCGAGGCATCCCGAAGAGCTGGCGGCACATGAACGGCTACTCCAGTCACACCTACATGTGGGTCAACGCCGACAACGAGAAGTTCTGGGTGAAGTACCACTTCATCTCCAGCCAGGGCGTCGAGTTCCTCACCCAGGCCGAGGCGGACCACCTCGCCGGCGCGGATGGTGACTACCACACCCGGGACCTGTACTACGCGATCGAGCGGGGCGACCATCCGAGCTGGACCCTCAAGGTGCAGATCATGCCGTTCGAGGACGCCAAGACCTACCGGTTCAATCCCTTCGACCTGACCAAGGTGTGGCCGCACGGCGACTACCCACTCATCGAGGTCGGCCGGATGACCCTGGACCGCAACCCCGCCGACAACCATGCCGAGATCGAGCAGGCGGCCTTCGAGCCCAGCAACCTCGTGCCCGGTATCGGCCCCAGCCCGGACAAGATGCTGCTTGGCCGGCTGTTCTCCTACGCGGACGCCCACCGGGCCCGGATCGGCGCGAACTACAACCAGTTGCCGGTGAACCAGCCGGTCGCACCGGTTCACTCCTACAACACGGCCGGCCGCATGCGGTACCAGAACGCGACCGACCCCGTGTACTACCCGAACTCGAAGGGTGGGCCGCAGGCCGACCCCCGGTACGCCGAAACGGCGGGCTGGCACACCAGCGGCGAGCTGGTGCACGCCGCGTACACCCTGCACGCCGAGGACGATGACTGGGGCCAGGCCGGCACGATGGTCCGGCAGGTGCTCGACGACGCGGCGCGTTCGCGGCTGGTCGACAACATCGTCGGCCACCTGCGCGACGGTGTCACCGAGCCGGTCCTGGAGCGTGCGTTCGAGTATTGGCGCAACGTGGACACGGACCTGGGCAACCGGGTCGAGAAGGGCGTCCGGGGCGGATAGCCCTGACGGCACGCCTCGCGCACACAGACGATGGCTCGGCACCGAAGGCGCCGGGCCATCGTCTGTGACGTCTGCGGCGGGGTACCCGTGACTCTCCGGCATGCGCCGACCCGTCGCACCCCGCGACACCCCGCAGGCGGTGCACATCACCCACGGCCAACTCGGCCGCGTACTGCACGTGGAGGATGTCTCATGATGCGCGCGCCCGGAGGCGGCCGGACCGAGTCAGCCAGGTACGCCCCGTCAACCGAACGGCTACCGGCGCCGGTACGTCTGCTCGCTGTCACCGCGGCCACCGCGGCGCACCGGATCGTTTACCCCGATCGCGCCCACGCCCACCTCGACAATCCGGTCATGGCCCAGTTCTATGGCGCGCCGCCGATGGCGCTGCTCGCCTTCCGTGGCTGGCTCATGCCCGCGGTCCCGCCGATGGTCAGTGTCGCGACAGGGGCGCTGCTCGTGCCGCACGCGCCGGGGGGCCAGCTACGGGAGGCGCTGCTGCTTGGCTGTTACGCCAGGCGGCGCTCGCGCTGCGGCCGCCGTACGCCGGGACGTTCCGCGCCATCGGGCTGGTCTAGGGGGTGCCTGTCTGGGGCTTCGCGATCAAGTGGGCGGCGCTGGCCGGGGTGCTCACCGTCCGCGCCGCGCGAAACGCCCTTCCGTTCACCCTCACGTGGTGGTCGTTCATCTTCCCGGTGGGCACCGTGGTGACCGGTACGTCGGGGCTGGCCCTGGCCCCGGGATCGGACATGTTCCGCGCCGCCGCCGTGCTGTTCTTCGCCGGGCTGGTCCTGGCCTGGCTCGCCGTCGCCGTCCGCACCGTCGGCGGCACCTGGTCGGGCCGGCTGCTCCAGGCCTGAGCGGGTCGGACTCCACGGATCCACCCCCTCAGGTCGCTGGTTGCGGCGGCGTCTGCCTGGTGTCCACTCTGACGAATGGCGGCTCTCCCCCATGGCTGCTTGGGGACACCCGGATGGCTGTGGCCCGTAGCGCGGCGCACTCTTCAAGCGCTCGAACAACACGGGCGACACGAGGCCAGCTCGGGAGCACCTGAACTGGAGCCACGACGAATGCCACCGCCGCATATCCGGCGGGACACCGAGACCGGACCGCCTGGACAATCGACGGTCCTCGGCGGCGAGAGGACGTGACGAGATGACCACGACCCAGACGACTGTTTTGCAGCCCCTGCTCACCCGGCAGGATCGCTGTGACCGCTGCGGCGCACAAGCAAAAGTCTTGGCGTTGCTGCGTTCAGGTGGTGAGCTCCTCTTCTGCGGACACCATGCCCTGGAGCACCGACCTCGGCTCGGAGTCATCGGGGCCGCCCTGATTCCTGACCCGGAAGTGTGTCGGCCCGGCTGATGCCCGGCATGGCGCCTGATCCAGCTGGCAGTAGCCGGAGTGCCGACCGAACCGGGCCTGGGGTGCGAGATCAACCGCACTGAATGCTCTAGTATGGAAACCTTCCCACGCGGCCGTACGTCGGTACTCCGTCCAGGTGAGAGTGCCGCCACGTTCAGACGAGAAGAGGTCGATCGTGACGTTGCAGGTCAAGCCCGGGACAAGCTGGGACGAGGTCTACGCGCAGGCTCGGGCGGCAGCGCCCGAAGCCTTCGATGCCGACCGGATTCTCAACCTCACCGAAGGAACCTGGCAGCGGAACGGTCAGCCGGGCGAACACGTGAACCCTGTCGATGGCGAAGCGATCCCGGGGCCGCCGTACGTGGCCCAGGACGTCGCCGCCGAGGCGGTGGCGCATTCCCTCCGGGAGCACAAGGCCTGGGGTGAGGTCGATCTCGACGAGCGCAAGAGCCGCGTCCAGGTCGCTGTCGAGCAGCTCCAGAATCTTCGGGACACCTTGGCGCTGTTACTCGCTTGGGAGATCGGCAAGCCCTGGAAGCTGGCCTGTGCCGACGTGGACCGGGCGCTGGACGGCGTCCGCTGGTACCTCGGTGAGATCGAGCGGCAGTTGCGAGGCCGCGGTCCGCTGCCGGGCCCGGTGAGCAACATCGCGTCGTGGAACTACCCCATGAGCGTCATGGTCCATGCCGAGTTGGTGCAGTGCCTGGCAGGAAACGCCGTTGTGGCGAAGACGCCGTCGCAGGGCGGCTTCCACACCCTCACGCTCGCCCACGCGATCATGAAGCGCGCCGGGCTACCGGTCACGCTGTTGTCGGGGGTCGGTTCGCAGCTGGGCGATGTTCTGATCCGCTCGCACGAGATCGGCTGCCTCGCCTTCGTGGGCGGCCGTACCAACGGCCGCAAGGCTGCGACGTCTCTCGCCGACACCGGCAAGCGGCACTTCCTCGAACAGGAGGGTCTCAATGCCTGGGGCATCTGGGACTTCTCGCGGTGGGACGAGCTCGCAGCCCACCTGACCAAAGGCTTTGAGTACGCGAAGCAACGGTGCACCGCGTATCCGCGCTACGTCGTGCAGCGCAGTCTGATGCCGGCGTTTCTCGAGATGTACCTGCCGATCATCAAGGGCCTGCGGTTCGGGCACCCGCTCGCCGTCGAGCATCCCGGCGACGAGCTCCCCGACCTGCACTTCGGGCCGCTGATCTCCGCCGCCAAGGCCGCAGACCTTGCCTCGCACTATGAGGAAGCCCTGTCCGGTGGCGGCATCCCGATCTACCGCGGCTCCCTGGCCGATGGCCGTTTCCTCGCGGGCCAGGACACCTCGGCGTACGTCGCACCGGCCACGGTCCTCGAACCACCACAGTCCTGGTCACTGCGCCACGCGGAGCCCTTCGGACCACTCGACTCGATCGTCGTGGTCGACAGCGAAGCCGAGCTGCTCGCCGCGATGAACGCGTCCAACGGGGCACTCGTCGCCTCCATCGCGACGGACGACCCGGAGCTTGGCGCACGTATCGCCGGCGAGCTGCAGGCGTTCAAAGTCGGCATCAACAAGCCGCGGAGCCGTGGCGACCGTGAGGAGGTCTTCGGCGGCAGGGGGGCGTCCTGGAAGGGAGCCTTCGTCGGCGGCGACCTGCTGGTGCAGGCGGTCACCGAGGGCGACGGTCAGGTCTACGGCAACTTCTCGAGCTACTCGCTCTACCCGGCGGACGTCTGACGGCTCCGGGCGGCCGGCCGAGCCGGGCTCTCCCCGTGCGGCGACCAACATGGCCATCGTCGCGACGCCGACGATGGCCATGCTGCGTCTCCGCGAGGCCGTGCCTACCCGTGCCTACCCGTGCCTACCCGAGGACGAAGGGATCGCGCGTCTGCCCGCCGAGTTCGATCCAGACCGCCTTGGTCTCCGTGTACTCGCGCACAGCGTCGATACCGCTTTCACGGCCCCACCCACTGGCCCCGCTTCCTCCGAACGGAACATTGGGGGCGACGACCCTGTACGCATTGATCCAGACGTTCCCCGCGCGCAGCGCGTGTGCGACGCGGTGGGCCCGCCGGATGTCGTTCGTCCACACGGCTGCACCCAGCCCGAACTCCGTGGAGTTGGCAAGCCGGATGGCCTCCTCCTCGGTGTCGAAGTCCAGGACCGACAGGACGGGCCCGAAGATCTCCTGCGTGGCGACCTCCATGTCGGGATCCACGTCCGTAAGGATGGTCGGCCGGTAGAACAGATCTCCCCGTTCCGCGTCCGGCCTCCCGCCGGCGGCGATCCGGGCGCCCGCTTCGACGGCGCGCTGCACGAACCCGGAAACCGTCGCGAACTGAGCGGGGTTGGCAAGCGGCCCCATCTCCGTTGCCGGGTCGGTGGGATCCCCGAGCACGATCGTCGAGGCCCGCTGGACGAGCCTCTGGACCAGGTCGTCGCGGACGTCGCGGTGGACGACGAGCCGCGACCCTGCCACGCAGGTTTGTCCCGTTGCCGCGAAGATGCCGGCGATGACGCCGTTGACGACGTGGTCGAGATCGGCGTCCGGGAAGACGACCTGCGCGGACTTCCCGCCGAGCTCCAGCGTGACCCGGGCAAAGTGCTTGGCCGCCCCTTGTGCGACCTTGATCCCGACCGCCGGCGACCCGGTGAACGCGACATGCCGGACGCCGGGGTGCTCGACCAGGGCCCTCCCGAGCTCGGCGCTGCGTCCGGTCACGACGTTGAAGACGCCGTCGGGGACGCCGGCCTCCTCCACCCGCCGCGCGAACTCCAGTGCCGACACCGGGGTGTACTCCGATGGCTTGACGACGACTGTGCACCCGGCGGCCAGCAGTGGGGCCAGCTTCCACATCAGCAGCATCAGCGGCGAGTTCCAGGGAACGATCGCGCCGACGACGCCCACCGGCTCGTGCCGCGTATAGATCATGAAATTCGGCCGGTCAGAAGGGATGACCTCACCCTGAAGCTTGTCGGCGACGCCTGCGAAGTACCGCAGCCACGCCGGCATGTACTCCATCTGCCCCCGCATCTCGCGCAGAAGCTTGCCGTTGTCGCGGGTCTCCGTGGCAGCGAGCTCTTCCGCGTCCCGGGCCAGGATGTCGGCCAGCCGGTGCATCAGCGCGGCCCGCTCGAACCCGGTCATACGTCCCCACTCGCCGTCTTGCGCAGCCTGCGCGGCGGCCACGGCCGCGTCGACGTCAGCCGGGACGCCGTCCGGCACCGTGGCCCACGGCACGCCGGTGTACGGATTGGCCGTGTCGAAGGTCGCGCCGGAGACCGAGGGGCACCAGGAGGCGCCGATCCGCATCTCGTACCGGCTCGTGCCGCTGTCCGTCGCGGCCGCCATGGCTGTCTGCGTGGCTCTGTCGGCTGTCATGTGTTCACGCCCTTCCTGATCTCCTGGACGATGCGGTCGACCGACGGCAGCACCGAGTCCTCGAGCGAATCCGCAGAAGGTAGGGGGATGTGCGGCGTCGTGATGCGGCGACAGGGCATGTCGAGGTCCCAGAAGCACTCTTCGGCGGCAATGGACACGATCTCGGCGCCCCACCCGAGCAGCCGGGGATTCTCCTCGACCGTGAACAGCCGGCTGGTCCTGGAGATCGATCCGAGGATCGTCTGCGTGTCCAGGGGCACGAGCGACTGGACGTCGATCACCTCGACGTCGATCCCCTCCTGAGCGAGCATGTCCGCGGCAGCAAGCGTCCGCCCGACCATGAGGCCGAGCGCGACGACCGTCGCGTCGCGCCCGGGCCGGCGGATACGCGCCTTACCGAGCTCGTGGACGATCTCACCGTCGGGTACCTCACCCTTGAGCGCGTAGAGCCCCTTGTGTTCAAAGAACAGCACTGGGTCGTCGCTGCGGACCGCAGCCGCCATGAGCCCGACGACGTCCTCCGGGGTCGACGGCGTCACGACCTTGAGGCCGGGTACCGCCATCGCCCAGTTCTCGACGGCCTGGGAGTGCTGCGCTCCCATGCGCAGCCCTCCCCCATTACCGGACTTGATGACGAGCGGCATGGTGACCTGGCCGTTGGTCATGTAGCGCATCTTCGCAATCTCGTTGACGACGATGTCCCAGCAGACGGCGAAGAAGTCCGAGAACATGATCTCGGCGATCGGACGCAGGCCGGTCATGGCGGCGCCCATCGCGGCGCCCAGGATCGCCTGCTCGGCGATCGGCGTGTCCACCACCCGGTCGTGGCCGAATTCCTCGAGCAACCCCGCAGTCGTCTTGAAGACTCCCCCGGCGCCGGCGACGTCCTCGCCGACGAGGACCACCCGCTCGTCCCGGCGCATCTCCTGGGCTATGCCGCGGGCGACCGCCTCCCGGTACGTCAGTTGCGCCATTCCGAGCCTCCATCCGCCCACAGATCTGTCATTGCGCTGCTCAGGTCCGGCAGCGGTCCCGCCTTTGCTTCCTCGGTCGCGAGGTCGACGTTCGCCCGCACCGCGTCGCGGATCCGGTCGAGCTCGTCGTCCGGGATGCCGAGCTGCAGGAGCCGCCTCCGGTAGATCGTCAGCGGGTCGTAGTCCATCCAGGCCGCCACCTCCGCCGACGACCGGTATTTCCCGGGATCGGCGCGTGAGTGGCCGCCGTGCCGGTACGTGATCGCCTCGACCAGGACCGGCCCGCCGCCCTCTCGGGCGTGCTGGAGCGCCGCCCTCGCGGTCTGGTACATCACGTCGACGTCGTTGCCGTCGACGCAGATCGGCTCCAGCCCATAGGCCGCAGCCCGGTCGGCGGCAGGTCTGGGCACCGCGGTGATGTCGCCGATCGGCGTGTACTCCATGTAGCCGTTGTTCTCGCACACGAACACCACCGGTAGCGAGAAGACCGCGGCGTAGTTGAGCGCCTCATGGAAGGCGCCGATGTTCGTGGTGCCGTCGCCGAAGAAGCAGACCGTCACCTGACCGCTCTTGCGGATCTTCGCCGACCAGGCGGCGCCGTTCGCGACGCACAGGTGGGCGCCGATGATCGCGTAGCAGCCGAGGACGCCATGCTCGATGCTCGTCAGGTGCATCGAGCCGCCCTTGCCGGCCATGAGACCGTTCCCGCGCCCGAGCAGCTCTGCGAGCACGGGAGTCATGGGCACTCCCCTGGAGAGCGTGTGCGCGTGGCCGCGGTACGTCGCGAGGGTGTAGTCGTCGGCGCGCATCGCCGCGCCGAACCCGGCGGAGATCGCCTCCATGCCCAGCGACAGGTGGCTCGTGCCCTTGACGAGTTGCTGCATGAACAGGTCGTAGGCGCGCTTCTCGAACTGGCGTAGCTCCTCCAGCCGCCGATACAGCGCCAGGCGGATCTCGTCCGGGACGTCGCCACCGGGCACCGTCGTGACTGTCGTGTCTACGGCCGGCGGCAGGACCGCCGCGTGTTCGCCGTAGCGATGACGGGCGAGGGGGTTGCTCATGTGGACCGTCCGATCTCGGTGTTCAGGTGCGACTGGCTCTCGCGCACCGCAGGCAGCGGACCGCCCGCGGCGAAGTAGCGCTGGCCGGCGACGAGCAGTTCTTCAGCCGGGAACCGGGTGATGACCTCGCAACCGTCCGCAGTGACGACGAGCTCCTCCTCGATCCGGGCCGCCGACCATCCGTCGGAGCCGGGCCAGAACGTCTCGAGGGCGAAGACCATGCCTTCTTCGATCGGCTCCGGGTTGTCGAGCGAGGTGAGACGGCTGAAGATCGGCTTCTCCCATACCGACAGGCCGAGGCCGTGGCCGTACTGGAGGGCGAACGCGTCTTCCTCGTTCGCGAAGCCGAACTCCTGCGCCTTGGGCCAGAGCGAGACCACGTCGGCGGTCGTGATGCCGGGGCGGACGATGGAGATCGACCGGTCCATGATGTCGCGAGCCCGCTTGTAGGCGTCCGTCATCGCCCGCGACGCGCTGCCTACGGCGAACGACCGGTAGTAGCACGTGCGATAGCCCATATAGCTGTGGACGATGTCGAAGTACGCCGGGTCGCCCGGCCGGATCATCCGATCGGAGTACAGGTGCGGATGGGGGTTGCAGCGCTCCCCGGAGATGGCGTTGATGCCCTCGACGAACTCGGAGCCGTTGTCGTACAGCAGCTTGCTGACGAGGCCCACGATCTCGTTCTCCCGGACGCCTGGACGGAGGAACGAGTAGATCTCCTCGTACGCCATGTCGGCCAAGCCGACGGCGTGCGTGAGCAGGGACAGCTCGTCCACGGTCTTGACGCGGCGTGCCTCCAGGAACAGCTGCTGGCCGTCGACGACGGTCAGGCCTGCGCTGACCAGGGCCTGATGCACCGGGAGTTCGACGAAGTCGACGCCGACAGGCTCATTCTCCATGCCGTGCTTGCGCAGTTCGGCGAGAACACGCGCCGCCACATTGCCCGCCCGGTCGGCTCCCGGGTGGACAGCCCCTCGCAGCGTTGACACGCCCGCATGCGACCGGGACGTCCCAGGGATGGGACTGCTGACGCCGGTGTCGGGATTCAGCTCCTGGTCGCTGAGCCAGGGCGAGTACAGCTCGTGGTGTCTCGCCGCCGAGCCGAAGTCCCAGATCACGGGCTCGGCGCCCCGGACGAGCAGCGAGCAGCGGACGAGCTTGTCGATTCCCCACGTGCCGATGTGCGTGGCCGTCATGTAGCGGATGTTGGCGAAGTCGAAGGCGAGGAGCGCTCCCATCTCGGAGGCGTCGAGCTGCGTCTTCAGCTTGGCCAGGCGCTCCTTTCGGAGCCTGTCCATGTCGATCCTGGACTCCCAGTCCACGCTCATGGAGCCGTAGGTCGCGATCTTCAAGGCTGTCTCCTTCTGGGGGTCCCGAGGGCGGACGATCTAGAAGTCCCGGGACCAGTCGTAGGTCTCGAGCTGGTGCTTCACGGTCGACAGGAACTGGGCGGCGTATGCGCCGTCCACCGCTCGGTGGTCCCAGCTCATGGAAAGGTTCCCGACGTTGCGGACGGCGATGGCCTCCAGTCCGCCCGCCGACACGACGACGGGACGGCGGACGGCCGCGTCGGTGGAGAGGATCGCGACCTGCGGCTGCACGATGATCGGCGCGGTCAGCACGGACCCGGACCCACCGTTGTTCGTGACCGTGAACGTGCCACCGCCGAGTTCGTCCGCCGTCAGGTTCCCCGCCCGGGCCCTCCCGGCGAGGGAGGACACCCGGCGGGCGAGCGCGCCCGCCGTCAGGTCCTCGGCGGCCACCACGACCGGCACGACCAGCCCTTGGTCACCAAGGTCGACCGCGATGCCGAGATCGACCCTTCGGTGAAGCTGCAACGACGTGCCGTCGACCGAGGCGTTGAGGTGCGGGTACTTCTTCAAGGCCCTGGTGACTGCGGCGCAGACGAACGGCAGGTACGTCAGGCTGTGGCCGTTGGCCTCCTTCCACGCGTCCTTGCGGGGCTCGCGCACCCGGTCGACGTTGTTGTAGTCCACCTCGACGACCGAGAGCACGTGTGCGCTCGTCAGTAGCGACTGGAGCGTGCGCCGTGCGGTCAGCTGCCGGACGCGCGACATGGGGACCGTGGTCACTGATGGCGCTGGCCCGGTTGACGAGCTGTGGGCCGCCGGCGACTCAGCGGATGGACTGCCGTACCCGACCCTGCCGTTCGCCGACGGCGGTTCCGGTTCCTGGTACGACGACGGTGCCGCGTTCAATACGTCCCGTGCTGTGACGCGCCCTCCCTCGCCGGTCCCGTGAATGGACGCCACGGCGGCGCGACCTCGCGTGAGGCGACGCACCAGCGGCGACATACGGGTTGCCATGCTCGC
The DNA here is from genome assembly GCA_025965475.1 of Frankiales bacterium. Lineage (GTDB taxonomy): Bacteria > Actinomycetota > Actinomycetes > Mycobacteriales > SCTD01 > RYN-124. Next base: position 23,691 of record JAOPWV010000080.1, read on the forward strand.
GACTTCCTGCGCGGGCTCCGTCCGTGCAGACGTCGCGGCAGATCCGGTCAGCGGCGCCGGCGTCTCCGGCCCAGACGTGAAGTCTCCCGAGTTTTCGAGCGTGCCAAGAAGCGCGCCGACACCCAGCGTCTCGCCAACAGCGGCCAGCGGCCCCCGTAGCAAGCCCGAGGCCGGTGCAGGAATCTCCGTGTGGACCTTGTCAGTCGAGATCTCGAGGAGCGCCTCGCCCTCGAGGACCGCTTCACCCTCGGCCCGGAGCCACCGTGTGACCGTGCCTTCAGTCACGGTCTCACCGAGCTGCGGCATCGTGACCTGACGTGTCATCCGGCCACCTCCGTCACGAGGGGGGACGGCATCCATCCGCCGCCGGTGGCCGCGTCGACCAGGGCGGACGTCGCCGCGGCACGCGCGAACACACGATCCCGGGCCTGCGTCCCCAGCCGGCGGGCGGACTCGGAGACCGACCCGAGCAGCTTGCCGTCGGCCTTGACCACCAGACCGGCGACAAGGACCGTCTCGACCTGCCCTGGGTGGGCTGCGTAGACAAGCTGCCCGACCGGGTTGTTCATCGGAGTAAGTCCGAGGTCCGTGGCGTCCACGATGACGATGTCCGCCTGCTTTCCCGGGGTCAGGGAGCCGACCTTGTGGTCGAGGTGGCAGGTCCGGGCACCGTCGAGCGTGGCGAAGGAGAGGACGTCGCGTGACGTGAGTGACACCGCGGCAAGGTCTGATGCACCCGGAACGTCGTTGTCGATCGCCCGCTGGGTCGCGAGGGTCGCCCGCATGGTTCCGAACATGTGGCCGCCGTTGGACACGCAGGTGTCGATGGACAGGCCAGGTCGGACGCCCGCGTCGAGTAGCCGCCCTGTAGCCGGCCACCCGTGCCCCATTTGCATTTCGATGTCCGGGGCGATCGACGCCGACCCGCCAGACCGGGCGATGTCGACGAGCTCGTCGTCCTTCACCGTGTTGCAGTGGACGTAGGTCATGTCGGGGCCGAGAAGTCCACGCTGCTTCATCCGGGTGACCGGACGGCTGCGCCCCCACTCCCCGTCGCCGACGTGCAGCGTCACGCTGAGCCCCAACTCTCGGGCCAGGCGAAGGTCGCTCTCCGTCACGTCCAGGGTCGAGTACTGGGGTCCACGGAGGGCCATCGCGAGAGTCACGAGCTGGTCTTCGGACGCGAAGTGCTCTTCGCGGATCCGGCGCACGTCCTGGTCGTGCGGGACGTCACTGGGGACCTGGTACATGCGCGCGCCGCCACCGTGGGCGAACACGGCCCGAAGTCCGCTGTCGGTCAGTCCCTGGATCGCCGCGTCTGCGTGCTGAGGCGTGTCCACGTTGTGTGACCAGTCCACCAGCGTGGTGATCCCGCTGTCGAGCGCTTCGACGGCACCGAGGAAGTTGCCTGCGTACGTGTCGTCGGGGTCGAACATCCCGCTCAGCCCGAGGTGCAGGCCCGTCATGTACTGCCCGAGTGTCCAGTCCGCCGCGATGCCACGCAGGAACGACTGCCACGTGTGGCGGTGCGTGTCGATGAACCCGGGGATGACGAGCTTGCCGTCGGCATCGATCTCCTCGGCATCCATCGGCCCGAGGTCTGGGCCGATGGCGACGATGACGTCGCCGTCGATCAGTACGTCGGCTCGAGGGAAGTCCCCGAGGAACGGGTCCATGGTCACTACGGTGCCGTTGCGGATGATGATGCGGCCTCTAGTCAAGGCTGAGAACTCCTACGGGTGCGCACGTCGTGCGGGTCTGGGACATGGGGGCGCGGCGTCTCACATTGCGACGATCGTCTTACCGCGGACGCCGCCGGCCGCGACCTCGGCGAGACCTCCGTCGACAAGCACATCCATTCCGACGACCTGCGCCACCAGTACCTCGTCGATGCGGCGGGCGGCCAGCAGGTAGATGGCCTTAGGTAGGTCCTGCCGGCACACGTGCGCGCTGGAGGAGACGATGTCCACCTCGGACACGACCGCGGCGCGCAGCTCGACGGGCACGGGCGCGGCAGGCAGGCCGACCGCGACGACGCGACCACCTGGCGAGACCGCTGACAGCGCGTGCCGGAGCCCCGCCGCCGTGCCGGACGCCTCGAAGACGACGGGGACGTCCGCGAAGGGTGGCGGCTGGTCCCCGTCCACGACCAGCTCCGTCCGCTCGGCCCCGAGTTCGGTCGCCGTCTCCAGACGGGCGGCATCGACGTCCACGACACTCATGGAGAGCGCCTGATGCGCCCCGGCCGCGACCAGCAGCGCCCCGATCGCGCCGGCGCCGACGACGAGAGCGTGCGTGCCGGGCGCTGCGGCGGACCTGTCGACGGCGTGCATCGCGATCGCGAGGGGCTGCGCCAGGACGGCGCTCGCGTCCGGGCAGTTGTCCGGTACCGGTACGCACATGGCGGCAGGCACGTTGATGTACTCCGTCATGCCTCCATGCATGTTCAGCCCGTACGTGCAGTAGCGGACGCACAGGTTCGTGCGACCGGCCCTGCACGCTGCGCAGGTCCCGCACCATCGGCCGGCGCCGGCCACAACCCGGCTGCCCTCGGCGAAACCACTGGCGTGGGCGCCTACAGCCACAACGGTCCCGGTGAACTCGTGGCCGATGACCGTGGGCCCGATGTGGCCCGAACCCGGGTGACGTCGGGTGAGCGGGGTCATCGGCCCGCCGTGCGCGAACTCGTGTGCGTCCGTGCCGCAGATCCCGCAGCGCGAGACCTTGATGGTGACTTCATCGGGCTCCGGCGGTCCCGGCTCCGGGACGTCCTCCAAGCGCACATCTCCGAGCCCGTGCAGCATCACTGCCTTCATGGCGCAGGTGCCTCTCGGACCTGAGGACTCGCCGCCTGCACGATCAGCTCCGCCGCTTCGCGGTCGCCCCGACCGGAGCGGCAGATGTCGTCCAGTAGCTCCAGCGCGTGGGCGGCTGCCCGGGCGCTGCCGGCGCTGCGCTCAACGGCGTACGCGACGTCCTTGCGGAGCTGGGCTGCGGTGGCCCAGACCTCGTCCGGCGGCGCGAGCACGAAGGGCGCCCTGTACGTGAGCATCGGCGAAGCGATGACGCTGTGCAGCATCACCTGCGTGGCTGTCTTCCGCCCGATGCCGTACTCGGCCGCGAGCGCAAGTCCCTCCCCCCAGGCAACTGCCTGCGCCGCCACCTGCATGTTGACCGCAAGCTTGATGACCAGGCCGCTCCCGTTGCGCTCGCCGACATGCAACACGCTGTTGCCCAGCACCTCGAGCACCGGGCGGACGCGTTCCAGGACGGCCGCGGATCCGCCGACCATCAGCGTCAGCTCGCCGGCCGCCGCCTTGTCGAGGCTGCCAGAGACGGGGATGTCGAGCATCGTGGCGCCACGCTCGGCCACGAGCTCGGCAAGCCGTGCGCTGACCTCCGGCTCGACCGTGCTCGCGTCGGCGACGATCTTGCCTGGGCCCAATCCCCCGAGGACGCCGTCGCTGCCTGTCATGACCTGGGTGAGCGCTTCGGAGTCCCAGACCATGGAGATGACGACGTCGGACCGCTCCGCGAGCTCGCGGGGCGACTTCCGGACCTGGACGCCGAGGTCCTCCAGAGCTGCGGCGCGGTCGCGGGTGCGGTTGTAGACATGAACCTCGTACCCCGCAGAACTGAACCGTCTGGCGAAGCGCGAACCCATGGATCCCAGGCCGACGACCCCGATCACCGGCGCGGTCATGAGGCGCCCTCGTCGGCAAGCCGTGAATTCGCTCCCACTGCCCTTGCATTGGCCTTGTCGAGCACGCGGTCGACCATGTCCTGACACTGGCCCAGGTAGGACTCGGCGACGAGCAACCTGTCCAGTTCCTCAGCGGTCACCCGCGCTCTCACACTCGGGTCGTCGAGGAGCGTCGCCTTCAGCGAACGCTTGGTCTCCCATGCCTGCATGGAAGCGCGGTACACGACCTCATGCGCCTCGGACTTTCCGAGGGTCTCCGCGAGGTGCATCATCGCCGCCTCGGACAGCATCAGATCACCGAGGTGATGCAGGTTCCTGCGCATGGCCTCCGGGTGCACGATCAGCCCCGCGAGGAGTTGTGTCGTCCGCTCGAGGAGCCCTGCCGTGAGGACGAACGTCTCGGGGACGACAGACCACTCAACGCCCCACATCGTCATGTCGCGTTCGTGCTCCTGAAGCATTGCGGCCAGCATGCTCGCCGGTGCCTGCCGGCACAGGATGGCGTTGGAGATAACGAACTCGGCGTACATCGGGTTCCGCTTGTGCGGCATCGTGCTGCTGCCGACCTTGCCCATCAGGAACGGTTCCTCGAGCTCGGCCACTTCGGTCCGCTGCAGCACGCGGATCTCGTTCGCGATCTTGCCGCAGGTGGCCGAGGCCATAGCCAGTACGCAGATCAGCTCGGTGAAGCCATCTCGCGACGTGTGCCAGACGATGTCCGGAACCCTCAGGTCGAGCTTCTGCATCATCAGCCGCTGTACCTCCAGTCCCCGCCCGTTGAACGAGGCCAGGGAGCCGACAGCTCCGGCGAGCTGACCCACCAGGACCCGCGGCCGCACGTCCTGGATGCGCTCCACGTGCCGCTCGCACTCGGCCAGCAGGATGGCGAATTTGAAGCCGAGGGTGATCGGCAAGGCATGCTGAGCGTGCGTCCGACCCACCATCGGGAGGTCGCGGTACTGCAAGGCCAGACCGGCGAGAACCGCAGTCAGCTCACGGAGCAGGGTCTCCGTGCGCTGCAGTGCATCCCTGCACTGCAGGACCAGACCCGTGTCCGTGATGTCCTGGGTCGTCGCCCCGTAGTGGACGTACCCAGCCGCCCAGCCGCTGTCCTGGGCCAGCCGGCGGACTATGGGCACGAGCGGGTGCGCCGTGCGCTCGATCTCGGCGGCGAGGTCGTCGAGCTCCCAGCTGCCGGCGCGAGCAGCCTCCTTGATGGCAGCTGCGGCGTTCGGCGGGATCACCCCCGCCTCGGACTGCGCCTCCGCGAGTCCCACCTCCGCGTCCAGCCACGACTGGACCATCGCGCGGTCGCTGAACACGTCTCGGACGGACGACGACACGAACAACGAACCGAGAACTCGAGAGTCGATCAGATGCGCCGGCTCGGGGATCGCGTTCACCTGGTGGTTCTCCTTGCGGTATGGGGGTCGCTGGGCCGCGGGGGCGCGACGGGGAAGGGCTCGGCCGGACTGCGGGGTCTCATACGCGGTCTCCGACCCGTCGCTCGCGTCCGTAGAGAGCGGTGACCGCGACGATCACGGCACCGAGGACTGCCTGCTGAGCTCCGGCGGACAATGACTCGCCGACGAGGATGGTGGTCAGGGCGATCAACGTCAGAGCACCGAGGATCGACCGGACCATGCCGCCGCGTCCGCCGAGAAGCGAGGTTCCGCCGACGACGACGGAGGCGATGGTCAGGAACAGATAGGGATCGCCGACCGTGTAGAGCCCGGCACCCGTGAATCCGGTGAGGAGCAGCCCGGTCAGACCGCCGAGGACCGCGCTGATGGCGAAGCACAAGGTGGTCGTGGTGCGCTCGCTGACCAACATGAGCCGGGCCGCCTCCCGGTTGGCGCCGAGCATGTAGATCTGTCGCCCACGGTGCGTACGGCGAAGAAGGAACTCGCCCCCAAGGCCCAGAACGATCCAGAGCACGACAACCGGCGCGACGGGGACGGGTCCCGCGCTCGAGGCCGCGGACGTGAAGGGGATCAACCAGTCGGGGGCGCGCCCCGACAGGGAAGCGTTCGTCCAGATGAGGATGGCGCCGCCCACGACGGAACCAGTGGCGAGCGTGACGACCAGCGGCGGGACCTTCCACACACTGGCGATCAGTCCGTTGATCGTGCCGACCAGCAGTCCGACGGCCACGACCGCGCAGAAGATCACCCCCGACGGCTGACCGGAACCGGCCAGATGCGCGGTGATGACGTTTCCCGCTCCGATCATGGCCGGTAGCGACAGGTCGATGCCGCCCACCAGCACGACCAGCGTCTGGCCCAGTGCGGCGATCCCGAGGAACGAGGCGATCACGAGCATCGCCCGGACCGATGAAGGCTCGGAGAAGCCTGGGATGGCCCCCGTCCCGGCGACGAAAACCGCGATCAGCGTGAGGAGCTGGGCCGGGCCGCCGGCGAGATTGCTGCGCAGAGCCCGGACTACGGTCTCGCTTCTCCTGTCGGTCACGATGTCCCCGCCGGAAAGGGCCGCGCGGCAAGCCGCGATGAAAGGGTGGCGTTGAACGACACTGCCGCGAGCAGCACGAGGCCGTACACGACCTGGATCCACAGGGAGCTCACATGCGTGGCTGACAGCAGGGTCTGGATGAGGAACAGGGAGGCCGCGCCCAGGAACGGGCCGACCATGCTCCCCCGGCCTCCGGCCAGCGGGTTGCCACCGAGGGCGACAGCCGCGATCGCCGCGAGCGTGTACTGCCGGCCGACGCCCGGGTCACCGGAGGAGATGAGCACGCTCAGGGCCACGCCGCCGAGCGCGGCGATGCAGCCGCCCATGGCGTATGCGGCGACCCGCACAAGTCCGATCCTCACCCCGGCGGTATGGGCCGCCCGGTCCTCGCTGCCCACGGCGAGGATGAGGCCTGCGACGCCGAGTCGGCGGGCCGCGGCCCAGAGCGCCGCTGCGGCCAGGATCAGCAGCAGCGACCGGGGGAAGTAGCCGCCCAGCCACGCCCCGGACAGGTACGAGCACCACCCCGGGACTGATCCGCCCGGCTGCGGCATCACGACGTACGCCGCCCCGCCGAGTACGAGATAGCTGCCGAGCGTGACGACGACCGGCTGTAGCCGGACGAACGCGACGATCGCGCCGTTCAGCGCACCGAGTGCGGCGCCGAGCAGCAGGCAGACGGGCAACACGACCCAGCCCGAGTCGAATCCTCGTGCGACGAGGACGCCGACGAACACCACGTTGACGAATCCGAGGATCGGACCGATGGACAGGTCGATCCCGCCCCGCCCGGACATCACAGACGGCACGCTCGCCATCGCGGCCAGCGCTGTCGGGACGAGCAGGTTCGCCGTGTTGGCGAGTTGGCCACTGGAGAACAGGCCCGGCGTCAACACGACATTGACGGCCAGCAGGGCAGCCGCCAGGCCTGCGATGACAGCCAGCGGTGATCCGCTCAGGCGTTGGAGTCGGCTGTTCATCGCGTGCCCTGCAGCCCGTCCGCAGTCCGCTGGCCGAAGTAGGCGGCCACGAGAGCCTGGGAGGTCACCTCGTCGTGAGGCAGGTCCGTGGCGACGGACCCGTCGTGGAAGACGAGCACGCGGTCCATCAGGTGGACGAGCTCATCGACCTCGCTCGACAGCATCACGACGGCGGCGCCCCCGGCGGCCAGATTCCTGAACAGGTCGTACAGCTCGTGCTTTGTCTTGAGGTCGACGCCGCGCGTCGGATCGTTCAGCAGGATCAGCCCTGGCTGCGCGGCCAGCCAACGCGCGATGATGACCTTCTGCTGGTTACCTCCGCTGAGGCGACCCATGGACTGCTGCTTGCCGGGAGTGAAGTTGACGGTGCCCGCGTCGCGGCGGAAGCGCCGGCGTGTGTGGCCGGAACGGACCAGGCCGAACACTGCATCGTGCGGCAGGGTCGGCACGCCGTAGTTGTCCAGGATCGGAAGCACGTCGGCCATACCCTCGACCTTGCGATCCCGCGGGACGTAGACGACGCCACAGGCAACACTGCGCCGATAGTTCGACACCGGCGCGAGGTCCCCCTGGCCGGCTGCGAGGAGTTCGCCGCCGGCCAGCCGGTGGAGCCCGGCCAGGGCCCGCAGGAACTCGTCCTGCCCGTGCCCTTCCAGTCCTGCGAGCCCCACGATGTCGCCGGCACGGACGGACAGGTCGAAGGCGCCCGAGCCCGGCCGGAGCACGGCTGCTCGGGCCTGTACGACGATCCGGTCGGACACGGTCCGCGAGGTGGCCGTGTGCCCAGCTGCGTCGCGGGTGGCGACCTCGCCGGAGATGAGGCGGATCAGGTCCGCCGCGTCCGCATTGCCCCGCGAACGCGTACCGACGACGCTCCCCGACCGCAGGGCGACGAAACCGTCCGCCACGGCGAGAACCTCATCCATGCGGTGGGAGATGAAGAGCGCCGCCATACCGTCGGCACAGCGCGCCTTGAGCGACGCGAACAGGGCGTCGCGACGGGTGATGTCCAGCGTCGACGTGGACTCGTCGAGGATCAACAGCCGGGGCTCGCGCAGCATCGCGCGTGCGATGACGCATACCTGCTGCTGCATGAGGTCAAGGCGCTCGACCGTGTCGTCGAGCCGGATGTCCTCTGACGCCAGGGTCTCGAGGACCGCTGATGCGCGCTTGCGACGTTCGCAGTCGAGCTTTCGTGTCTCTCGCGCGGGTCCATTGCCGAGCCACAGGTTCTGCAGCACCGTCCGGTGTGGAGCGACGAGGATCTCCTGGAAGACCGTGACGATCCCTGCCCGCAGCGCGTTTTGGGGAGTCTTGAGCTTCGCCACCGCGCCCTCGACCAGCACCGTCCCGCTGTCGGGGCGCAGGACGCCGGACAGAATCTTGACGAGGGTGCTCTTGCCGGAGCCGTTCTCGCCCAGCAGCGCCACGACGTGCCCCGCGGGGACGGTGAGGGTCCCGTCGACAAGGGCGTGCGTGGCGCCGAAGCTCTTGGACAGCGCACCCGCCTCGAGGACCGGGACGGTCGTACTCGCGTCCGAGTCGTCACGTCCGGTCGTGGCTTCCAAGACGATCGGGTCGTACAGGCTCTTGGGTTCCGTGTTCACGTCTGCTCACTTCCTGCGCTTGCGCACGCGGGCCGGCGGGCCGACGGCAGCCTGGGCGCGCCGGGTGCGCACATGCATCGACCTCGTTCCGTGGCTGATGCGCCATGTGGTCGGACCTCAGGCAGCGGGAATGTCATCGCGCCTTGGGACGAACATCTCGACGGTCTCGGACTCCTCATCGGCGGCCATGCTGTGTGCGGCCCACGGCGGAATCGCGAAGCCGTCGCCTGCCGCGAGCACGAGATGCCGCGTCGTGCCCGATCCCTCGAGCCTCAGGCTGAGCGAGAGCCGTCCCCGCACGACGTGCGTGTACTGCTCATGCTCGTGCCTGTGCTCCGGCAGCACGGCGCCGGCGGCGAAAGCGACCCGCATGATGGTCATGGACTCTCCGTGCATGACATGGCGAGTGATGCCGGGGGCGGCGTCCGTGAAGGCGACGGGCACACCCTGCGAGCGAGGGACTCCGAGCGCGCGCGTGGGCATCAGATCACCGAGCTCTCGAGGCCGCCGTCGACGGCGAGGACCTGTCCGGTGACGTAGGACGCCCGGTCGGACGCGAAAAAGACGATGACGTCCGCGACTTCAGTCGGCTCCGCCCAGCGCCCGAGGCGCACACCCAGCTGCTGCTGGAAGTCGTGCATGTACTCGCTGCCGGTCATGCCGAGCGGTTCGCCCAGCCGCTCGGCGTTCTCCGCCCAGGCGGCGGTCCGGATGAGTCCGGGCGAGACGCAGTTGACGTTGACCCGGGCCGGAGCGAACTCCTGAGCCAGATAACTGGTCAGCGCGCAGACGGCAGCGTTCGCCATGCCGCTGGCGGAGGAGTTCGAGAGGAGCGATCGTCCTGACACGCCTGAGACGTTGACGATGCGAGCGGACCCGTCGGCGGGCATTCCTGGGGCGAAGGCGCGCGCCATGCGCAGCATGCCCATCGTCTTGATGTTGTAGGTCCTCAGCCACTTGTCGTCGCTGGAGCCGGTGACGGGCGCGCCTTGCAGGATCGGCCCTGCGTTGTTCACCAGTACGTGCACGGACCCGTGGTCATCTGCAACGCGCGCCGCCGCAGCCGCGACCGAATCCGCGTCACTGACGTCGACCGCCAGATGGCCGACCTGCGCGCCGGGCACCTCGTCCTCGAGGCGGCTGGCGGCCTCGGCCAGTTCGGAGGAGTTTCGCGACATGAGCACGACCTGCGCGCCCTCTTGCAACATCCGGCTTGCCGTGGCATATCCGATGCCGCGGGATCCTCCAGTGACGACCGCGACGCGGCCTTTGAGTCCAGTCTCCATCTTCAGCTCCTCCGTGTCGTGCTGTGTTCCGCGGACGCGGTCACCACGTCGCGCTCGGCTGCCATGCGCCGCCGAGACAGGCTCCCGGCGTCTGCCGCAGCAGGTAGTCGCGTGAGTCCTCCGCCAGCTGACGGACACGCTTGATGTCGACGTCCACGAGCTTCCCGTCGCGCTTGACGACGCGTCCAGCTACGAGCACGGTCTCGACATTCGCGGTCGTCGCAGCCAGTGCGACGGACGCGACCGGATTGTTGACGGGGAACATGTTGAGCGTGTCCGCACGGAGCAGCACGACGTCGGCGTCCTTGCCCGGCGTCAGCGTGCCGATCCGGGAGCCGAGGCCCAGGGTTCGCGCGCCTTCCACTGTCGCGAACGCAAGGATGTCCCTGGCCGTGACCTCCAGGTGCGCGGGCCGGATCCCGGATCTGATGATCAGGTCGTTGTCGATCGCGCGCTGCATGGACAGCGTCGTACGCATGGCGCCGAACATGTCGCCGCCGATACCGGTGCACACGTCGATCGATAGAGATGGCCTGACGCCTGCGGCGAGCAGCCGTCCCGTGGGCGGGTAGCCGTGTCCCATGTGCATCTCGACCTCTGTCGCGATGGACACCGTTCCGCCGGTATCCGCGATCATCTTGAGCTCGTCGTCGTCCAGCCTGCTGCAGTGGACATACGTCGTGTCCGGACCAAGCAGCCCCTTGTCGTGCAGTTGCGCGACGGGTCGGTGCGAGTAGCCGGCCACGCCGATGTGAACGGTGATGGGGACGCCGAGGTCCCGTGCCGCGTGCCAGTCCTTGACGGCCACGTCGAGCGACCCGAAATCGGGACCCCGCACGGCCGCCGCGAGGGTGACGAGCCCGCCGGTCGCGCCGCCTTGCAGTCGAGCCAGGTCTGACCAGTCGGCCGTGAGGTCACGGTCGATCCAGATGGGTGCGCCATTGCCGTGCGCATAGACGGCCCGAGAGCGGGACTCGGTGAGCGCGCTAACGGCTGCGTCGGCATGCTCAGGTGTGAGGATCGCGCAGTGCGACCAATCCAGGATCGTGGTGATGCCGGTGTCGAGGGCCTCGAGAACCCCCAGCAGGTTGCCGGCGTACACGTCTTCCGGCCGGTAGACGGGCGCCAGTGTTCCCAGCAACCCGACGAGGTACTGACTGAGCGTCCAGTCGGCGGCGATGTTGCGCATCTGGGTCTGCCAGAGGTGACGATGTGTGTCGACGAAACCGGGGATGACGAACCGGCCCGTGCCGTCGATGATGTTGGCGTCCACCACCCCCAGGTCGGGACCTATCGCCACGATCTTGCTGCCCTCGATGAGGACGTCACCGCCGGGAATGTCCCCGAGGTCGGGGTCCATGGTGAGAAGCCAGTCGGCACCCTTGATCAGAGTGCGGTTCTCGGTCAACGGATCGTCCTTTCGCCGGTGCAGCCGGAGTGGAGCCGGGTTCTGCCTGGATGTGCGCGTCGCGTTCGGACGTCGCGGTGGAGCGCGCCGCCCGCCGGGCTCAGGGCCGACAGGCGGCGCGACAGCGCGTGGCTATGGCATGGCTGGCAGCGGCTTCGGCGCGGCGAAATAGGCACCCATGTCGGCCGGCTTGAAGAAGGACACATCCGGCGGGGCGGGGGCCTGCTCGGACGAGGACGCCGTCCAGTCGCTCGCGGCCCACTTCTGCAGGGCAGCTGATCCCGTGATCAGAGGAGCGCCGGCGACGACCGCGTCGAGCTTCGGCTGCTGCCCTTGCAGGGTCGCGATGGCGACGTACAGGGCGGCGTCGATGCTCTCCACCGGGGGGATCGTCGACGCGACGTACTTGTCGGCCAGCTTGTCCCTCAGCGAGACGACCGAGCCCTTGTCGGGGTTGGCGTCACCGATCGGGAGAAGGCCGCGGCCGGTCTGCTCGAGGGCCTGGATGACGGCGTTCGTCATACCTCCGCTGTTGACGATGGCGTCGAGCTTCGTCGGGTGCGTTGCGAGGTACTGAAGGGTGACGGTCTTGGCTGTGGCCTCGCTCCACTGGCCCTCGACCGGACCGGCGACCTTGACCCCGGCACAGCCGGCGAAGCCTTCCACGTAGCCGTCGTGCAGGGCCGCGCTCGCGGGTGCCCCGTTGATGCCGTCCACGACGAGGACGTTGCCCTTGCCACCGAGCAGCTCACCGATGCCGTGCGCGACCTGCACCCCGGTGAGGTGGTAGTTGCCGTCGACGTTGATCGCGTACGGCGACGTCACGTGTGACGCGAGTGTGATGAACGGGATACCTGCGTCGTAGGCCTGCTTGATGACGCCGTTGAAGGCGGTGGGCGAGTTGGGAATGGCGATGATCGCACTGACGCCCTGGTTGATCATGCTGGTGATCTGCTGGATCTGCAGGTTGTTGTCGAGGTTGGAGTTGGTCGTCCGCACGTCGCTGATCAGCCCCGCGGTCTTGTAGGCGACCCCGACGTCCATGAGGCGCTTGAGGACATCGCCACGCCAGGAGTTGGCGCTGAACGAGTCGCTGTACCCGATCTTGTACGGGCCGGGCTTGGCCTTGAATGTTGCGTACAGGGACGTGTTGACCGGTGCGAAGTAGCCGTTGTACCCGGCCTTGATCTGATCGGGGAGGCTGGACAGGTCGGCGTTACCACCCGGGCTCTTGAACGCTATGGGCTGACAGGTGGACCCTGCGGGCGCGCCGGACTGGCCCGACGCAGCGGCGGCCGGCTTGGCCGCCTGGCCGCCCGCGGTGCTGCCACCGCAGGCCGCGAGGGCCAGGGTTGCCGTCACCGCCGCGATGCCTGCGACCAGCGGACGCCTGCTCGTTGTGCCGCTCATGTGAATCTCCTGGTCCGTGGGAACCTTTCCACGGCGAGACTCGCGCCTGGTGAGCCCCGCTGTCAAGGGCTTCCCGAAACACGCTGGAAAACCTGCTGCTAGAAGGCGCGCAAGCGGGCACTACATGGAGTAACGTTTCCACGTGGCCACCTTGAAGGACGTCGCCCAGGAGACGGGGCTTGGGCTGGGGACCGTGTCGCGAGCTCTCAGCGGGCACCCACGGGTACGTCCCGAAACCCGCCAGCAGGTCGAGTCAGCAGCTCGGAAGCTCGGCTACCAGTCGAACGGCCTCGCCCGGGCCCTCAGGCAGAGTCACAGCAACGCCGTGGGTCTCATCATCCCCGACCTCGAGAACGAGTTCTACACGACGGCCGCTTCTGTCGTGCAGAGTGCCTTGGCTGCCGAGGGATATCGCCTCGTCCTGTGCTGCAGCAACAACATCCCCGAGGTCGACGCCACGCTTCTCGGTTCCCTCGTCGAGAGCAGAGTCGACGGGATCATCCACGTGCCTTGCACAGCGGAAGGTTCCGTCAGGACCCGGGAACTCAACCCGGACCTGCCGGTGGTCGAGTACGCCCGGCAGTCGGGCGGCTACGCCGTCGACGCGGTCATCGGCGACGATGACCGCGGAAGCGCCGAGCTGGTCGACCACCTGGTGGAGCTCGGGCACCGGCACATCGCCATGATCGCCGGCCCGGCTGACCTGAGCACCACGAAGGCCCGCGTCGCCGGCTTCCGCCAGGCGTGCCGCCGTCACAGGCTGCTCAACCGCGACTGCCCGGTCCTGTACGGCCCGGCGTACGACGTGGACTGGGGAGCGGCGGCCACGGAGGAGATCCTTCGGGGCCGGCCCGATGTCACCGCGATCTTCGCGTCGAGCTCGCGTAGCGCGCTCGGCTCACTCAAGGCGCTCAATGAGCGGGGGGTGCGCGTACCCGAGGACATGTCCGTCGTCGGGTTCCTCAACCCGATGTGGTTCGACGTCTCGGACCCGCCGCTGACGACCTACGAGCTTCCCTTGAGCGACATGGGGGCCATGGCGGCGAGAGTCCTCCTCGAGCGGATCCGAAGCCCCCGGGCCGCGGGCGACGCCAATGTCGTCCGCTTTCAGGGAAGGCTCGTCGTTCGGAGCTCCACCGCCCGTGCGCGCAGCCAGGGCACCTCTTCCGACCCGACCGGCCGCTCCCGCGCGCCAGCGGCGCGGGAACCAGTCCGCGACGCCGCGAGCCCGCCGGCCAAGGTGCGCCGGGCCGGCGCTACCTCGGCCCCAACGCGAAAGCCGGCCTCGGCTGCCCTGGCCCCGCACGAGTAGGCCAGCGAAGCGAGGCAAAGCTCAGATTCCAGCGCGACGTCAGCCATGGCCGGCGGCGCCCGTTCACAGGTCCTTGGCAGGTCGGCGTCAGAGGAACGGCAGCTGGGTCGACAAAGCTCATCTTTTGCGACCCGTCGGTCGACGATGAGAGCGAGCTCATGACCATGAGGCACACCATGTATGGCTCCGTCAGCATTGCGTTCCAGCCCATCGTGTGTCTGGACACCGGCCGCGTCGCCGGTGCCGAGGGGCTGTGCCGCTTCCCGGAGGACACCCGGTGGACGCCGGAGCGATGTTTCATAAACGCAAGCCAGATCGGCCGCGGCGTGGAGCTGGAGCTGCTCGTCGTCCACGCCGCTCTGCAGGCTGCACGCGCACTGCCGGCCGGGCTCTTCGTATCGGTGAACGTGTCATCTGACGCGCTCGCGGCACGTGAACTCCTGCACCTTCTGGACACCGCGCCCATCAGGACCGACCGGCTGATCCTCGAGCTCACCGAGCATGAGCCCGTGAAGGACTACGCGGCGACCATCAGCCTGCGAACCGACCTGCGGGACCGGGGCATCCGGCTCGCCGTGGACGATGCGGGTGCCGGTTTCGCTTCCTTCCGCCACATCGTCCGGCTGGAGCCGGACCTGATCAAGCTGGACCGTGAACTCGTCCGTGGCATCGATCAGGACCACACGCAGCGTGCCCTGACGAAGGCCGTGTTGGGGTTCACGCGCGACGTCGGGTCCTCGGTCGTAGCCGAGGGCATCGAGACGGCCGGCGAGCTGCGCACCATCACGGAGCTCGGGGTCCCTGCCGGCCAGGGCTACCTGCTCGGACGGCCCAGCAACCAGCCGCGAACGTGGCAGTCCTGGGGCACCCCGCGAGGGCTGGGGGCGCTGGCCGAGACGGCCTGACAGACCCGCGGTGTCCGGCCGGTCCGCCGGCGCGTGAGATGCGCGAGCGCGGAAGGCGCATCCCGGCCCGCTGGGTCTGCTGACGGCACTTCCTTGTCCTGCGGAGGTAACCGCTCCTAACGTGAAGGACCAGGAGAGCTCCTCATCGGTCACCCGGCGAGGCACGCCTCAACGTCCCCCTCACTCCCCAAGGCAGACCATGAAGACCTGGTTCATCACCGGCACGTCGCGCGGCTTCGGCCGCGAGTGGGCGATCGGCGCCCTCGAGCGCGGGGACCGGGTCGCCGCGACGGCCCGGGACCCACGGAGCCTCGACGACCTCGTCGAGACGTACGGCGACGCCGTACTCCCGCTCGCGTTGGACGTCACCGATCGACCGGCCGTTTTCGCAGCGGTCACGGCGGCTCATGACGCTTTTGGCCGGCTTGACGTCGTCGTCAACAACGCCGGCTACGGCCAGTTCGGCATGATCGAGGAGCTCAGCGAGACCGAGGCCCGCGCGCAGATCGAGACCAACCTTTTCGGCGCGATGTGGGTCACGCAGGCGGCACTCCCCCACCTGCGCGAGCAGGGCAGCGGCCACATCGTGCAGGTGTCCTCGATCGGCGGCATCTCGGCCTTCCCGAACATCGGCATGTATCACGCGTCCAAGTGGGCCCTGGAGGGCTTCAGCCAGTCGCTGGCCGCGGAGGTCGAGGACTTCGGCATCTCCGTGACCCTCGTCGAGCCGGGCGGCTTCGCCACCGACTGGGGCGGCCCGTCCGCTCAGCACGCCACGCCACTACCGGCGTACGACGGGGTGCGCGAGAAGTCGGCCGGACTCCGCGCGGCGCGCATGAGCAGTCCAGGCGACCCGGTTGCCACCCGGGCTGCGATCCTGGAGCTGGTGGACGCAGACAATCCGCCACTGCGGGTCTTCTTCGGGGACGGGCCACTGTCCATCGCCACCGCGGACTACGAGCAGCGTCTCAAGACCTGGCGCGAATGGGAGCCGCTGTCCGTCGCGGCCCACGGGAGCCGGTAGGCGCCGCGACTGCCCGGGGCCGCCGATGGAACGGTCCGACTGCCGTGACCATCGCCCACGTCTGCCGGCCGCGACCGTAGGCTCGTGGCAATGCCCCAGCCCGGCCGTGCCCGCCCGGCCCTCCGGCCCCGGTGGGTCCGCGAGGTGGTGTCGATGCGTCCCGTGGAGTCGGTGCTGCCCGCGGCGGCGAGCGCTGCCGCTGCCACCGGCCTGCCGGTGCTCCTGCTGGTTCTGACCGGGCATCACGACCTGGCGACGTACGCCGCGTTCGGCACGTTCACCGCCATGTACGGCCGGCACCTGCCCTACCGGCGGCGCGGCGGCGCCCTCGCACTCGTCGGCGCAGGCTTCGTGGCCTGCGTGGTCCTCGGCAGCCTGGCGGCCTTGTGGCTGTCCGGCTGGGCCTGGGTGCTGGCGGTCGCCGTCGTGGCTGC
This sequence comes from Frankiales bacterium, assembly GCA_025965475.1. Lineage (GTDB taxonomy): Bacteria > Actinomycetota > Actinomycetes > Mycobacteriales > SCTD01 > RYN-124. Next base: position 40,229 of record JAOPWV010000080.1, read on the forward strand.
GGTCGCGAAGGTGGCCTGCGACGCCGCGGGCATCGGGCCGCCGGGCGCGTGGATGTTCGTGTTCGCCTTCGCCACGCCCAGCCTGGTGCCCACCCGGCCCGCGGACGTCGCCGTACGCGCAGGCCTGGTCGTTGCCGGCACCGTCGTCGGCTGGCTGGTCGCCATGCTGGGCACCTGGCGCGACCCGAGCGGGCCCGAGCGGCACGCCACGGCGCGTGCCCTCGACGCGGTCGCCGACGTCGTCACGGCCGGCCCGGCTGCGAGCACGGCCGACTGGCACCGCGCCCACCTCGCCATACGCCACGCCCGGTTGGACGCGAACGGCTGCCGCGCGGGCGTGCAGCCGGCGCTGCAGAGCCTGTTGGTCCTGGCCGACGAGCGGTTGGCGGGCTCCGTGCTCGAGCCGACCCTGCCGGACGGCGTTGCCGCGCGCGACGGGGAGACGCTGCGGGCGTCGGCGCGCCGGCTGAGACGCGGGGCATGCCGGTCGGCACCTCCTGCGGCAAGGGCCCTGCCGCCCGTTCCGCCTGCCCGGCTACCGGGGGCCGACGCGCATCGGTCGGACGCCCGGGTGCTGCTGATGTTGAACGGGCTTCGGGTTCTCGTGGGCGCCGCGGCGGCGGGGGCCCTTGCCCTGCGCCTCGGGCTGGGGCATGCCGCGTGGGCGCCGATCTCGGCGACGGCGGTCCTGCAGTCCACGCACACCCGGATGACCCTGCACCGCAGCATCCAGCGCGCCCTGGGCACCGTCGGAGGCGTGCTGATCGCGGCCGCGCTGTTCGCCAGCCATCCGGGAGCCGTCGTCGTTGCCTGCCTGGTCGTCCTGATGGTGTTTGCCGTCGAGAGTCTGATCGGCCGCAACTACGCGCTCGGGGTCCTGTTCATCACCCCGCTGGCCCTGCTGCTCAGCGACCTGTCGGAGGCCGCGGACGCGCACGTCCTCATCATCGATCGGCTCCGGGACGCGGGCCTGGGCGTCACTGTCGGTCTGGCGGCCGGGCTCCTGCTCTCGCATCCGCAGGCCGCCCGCTCGCTCCGGGAAGGGGTCCGGCGATGCCGCGAGGCGACCGCCTGGGCCGAGTCACTGCCCCCACAGCAGCGGGGACCGGTCGCGGGCGACCAGCTCCTACAGACCTTGCTCGACCTGCGTGAGGCGGAGGACACGGCGCGCGGCGAGCCATGGCCGGCCGGAGTTCCCGCCGTAGCTGTAGCCAGGGTCGAGCAGCGTGGCTACCGCGCCCTCGCGCTGGTCAGTGGCACGGGCGGTCCGTCGAATCCGGCTGCGCGCCCGGACCTGCTCGGCTAACGTGCGGCCAGCAGCAGCAGTGCACGTGCCCGCCGGCTGTGTCTTCGCCGAGGACGAGGCGCATGTGCTCATCTCCGGAGCACGGTCGCCGGCCGACCTCGCCACCCTGGTCGCCCGACGAGCAGCCGGTCTCCCCCTCGAACACGTCCTCGGCTGGGCGGAGTTCTACGGCCGGCCAGGAGCTGTCGCCGTCGACCTGTTCTGCGGATCGGGAGCGGTCGGCGCCGCGCTGGTCGCGGCCCGGGCCGTAGCGCGTTGTCCGCCGCCGACATCGCCCGGGCCACGGTGCGCTGCGCCACCGTCGTCATCGGAAGCTGGCCCTCCCGGCGTGGCAACGCTCCGGGACCGGCAGTCCCGCCTACGCTCCGGTGGTGACTGCTGAATGAGCGCGCAATGAGCAAGGTGGACGACCTCCGGGCGATGCGCGAGGCGCGCTACGAGAGGTCCCGCGCCGGCGCGGCGCCGGTCAAGCCCACGTCATCAGGGCCGTCCGAACCGGCCACGCCGGTCCGCAAGGCT
>JAOPWV010000008.1 GCA_025965475.1 Frankiales bacterium
GTGCCTTCTCGCCGAAGATCGCGCGCAGCAGGCGCTCCTCCGGGGTCAGCTCGGTCTCGCCCTTGGGCGTCACCTTGCCGACCAGGACGTCGCCGGGGCTGACGTCGGCACCGATGCGGATGATCCCGCGCTCGTCGAGGTCGGCGAGGACCTCCTCGGAGACGTTCGGGATGTCGCGGGTGATCTCCTCGGCGCCCAGCTTGGTGTCGCGGGCGTCGACCTCGTGCTCGTCGATGTGGATGGAGGTCAGGACGTCGTCCTGCACGAGGCGCTGCGACAGGATGATCGCGTCCTCGTAGTTGTGGCCCTCCCACGGCATGAACGCGACGAGCAGGTTCTTGCCGAGCGCCATCTCGGAGTTGTCGGTGCAGGGGCCGTCGGCGATGACGTCGCCCTGCTCGACCCGCTGGCCCTCGTCGACGATCGGCTTCTGGTTCACGCTGGTGCCCTGGTTCGAGCGGCGGAACTTCGAGAGCCGGTAGGTGCGACGGGTGCCGTCGTCGTGCATGACGGTGATGTAGTCGGCGGACTGCTCCTCGACCACACCGGCCTGCTCGGCGGTGATGACGTCACCGGCGTCGACCGCGGCGCGGTACTCCATGCCGGTGCCGACCAGCGGCGACTCGGAGCGGAGCAGCGGCACGGCCTGGCGCATCATGTTGGAACCCATGAGGGCGCGGTTGGCGTCGTCGTGCTCGAGGAACGGGATCATCGCGGTCGCGACCGAGGTGATCTGCCGCGGCGACACGTCCATGTAGTCGACGCCGGTCGGGTCGATGTAGTCGACCTCGCCGCCCTTCTTGCGGACGAGCACCTTGGGCTCGGAGAAGGCGTTCTTGTCGTTGAGCGGGCTGTTGGCCTGCGCGACGACGTGCTTGTCCTCCTCGTCGGCGGTGAGGTAGTCGACCTGGTCGGTGACCTTGCCGTTCGTCACCTTCCGGTACGGCGTCTCGACGAAGCCGAAGGAGTTGACGCGGGCGAAGGTCGCGAGCGAGCCGATCAGGCCGATGTTCGGGCCCTCAGGGGTCTCGATCGGGCACATCCGGCCGTAGTGGCTGGGGTGCACGTCGCGGACCTCGAAGCCGGCGCGCTCACGCGACAGACCACCCGGGCCGAGCGCCGACAGGCGGCGCTTGTGGGTCAGGCCCGACAGCGGGTTGGTCTGGTCCATGAACTGCGACAGCTGGCTCGTCCCGAAGAACTCCTTGATGGAGGCCACGACGGGACGGATGTTGATCAGGGTCTGCGGCGTGATCGCCTCGACGTCCTGGGTCGTCATCCGCTCGCGGACGACGCGCTCCATGCGAGCCAGGCCCAGGCGGATCTGGTTCTGGATGAGCTCGCCGACCGTGCGCAGACGACGGTTGCCGAAGTGGTCGATGTCGTCGGTCTCGTAGCCCACCTCACCGGCGTGCAGCTTCACGACGTAGTCGATCGTGGCGAGGATGTCGTCCTCGGTCAGCGTGCCGGCGTCCAGCGGCAGCGCCAGCTCGAGCTTCTTGTTCACCTTGTAGCGGCCGACCTTCGCGAGGTCGTAGCGCTTGGGGTTGAAGAAGAGGTTCTCGAGCAGCGTCTGCGCCGACTCGCGCGTCGGCGGCTCGCCGGGACGCAGCTTGCGGTAGATGTCGATCAGGGCGTCGTCCTGACCGGTGGTGTGGTCCTTCTCGAGCGTCATGCGCATCGACTCGTAGTCGCCGTAGCGCTCGAGGATGCGGGCGTCGTCCCAGCCGAGCGCCTTGAGCAGGACGGTGACCGGCTGCTTGCGCTTGCGATCGATGCGGACGCCGACGGCGTCGCGCTTGTCGACCTCGAACTCGAGCCAGGCGCCACGCGACGGGATCACCTTGCAGGAGTAGGTGTCCTTGTCGGTGGTCTTGTCGATCTGCTTGTCGAAGTAGACACCGGGCGAACGGACGAGCTGCGAGACGACCACGCGCTCGGTGCCGTTGATGACGAAGGTGCCCTTGTCGGTCATCACGGGGAAGTCACCCATGAAGACGGTCTGGGACTTGATCTCGCCGGTGGTGTTGTTCGTGAACTCCGCCGTGACGAACAGCGGAGCCGCGTACGTCATGTCCTTGTCCTTGCACTCCTCCACGGAGTACTTGGTGGGCTCGAACCGGTGGTCGCGGAAGCTCAGCGACATCGACCCGGAGAAGTCCTCGATCGGGGAGATCTCCTCGAAGATCTCCTCCAGCCCCGACTTGGTGGACACGTCGTCGCGGCCCGCGTCGAGCGCCTCGGCGACACGGCCCTGCCACTTCTCGTTGCCGACCAGCCAGTCGAACGACGTGGTCTGCAGGTGCAGGAGGTTGGGGACCTCGAGGGGCTCACGGATCTTGGCGAAGGAGATTCGAGGGGTGGTACTACGGGCGGCCAAGAGGGGTCCTTCCGAAGGCAGAGTCCTGCCAGATCTGAAATCCCAGGCGGCGCACGCACACTCGACCGGCCGCCGCGGGCATACGGCCCTGGCGGTTATATGACGGGAGGCAGCGCAAAGAGGCAGTGTAGCCCTTCGGCTACCTGCCTGTCGAGATGGTGCCCTCGATGGGTTGTCACTGCTGGCGGACAGAGTGACGACGCCATCCGCCCGCGTCAAGGGGAACCGCCGCAACGGCGCGGTCGTGGCGGACGAAATTTCTCCGCGACCGCCGTCGGCGGCCCCGCCTCAGAGGGCCTCGACCTTGGCCACGAGCCACCTGGCATCGACGCGGTTCAGGGTCATCCGGACGCGGCTGACGTCGACCTTCTGCCCGGTCACCCGCGTGCTGGTCGTGACCTGGTTGACGTAGACGATCGTCACGACGGTGTCCTGGGTGGCGCTGGCCACGCCGGCCTGGACGACATTCGCCTGCACGACGGCCTTGTACTGCCTGGCCACGTCGGAGACGACCTTGGTCGTCGTCGTGTCGTACTCCTTGCGGAAGGCGCCCGTCGTCAGGCCCCGGCCCGTGCCGAAGTCCTTGTCCAACGTCCGGTAGTCGTAGCTGAACAGCAGGCGGGCCGCGTCCCTGCTGGCCGCGAGGCCGTCCTTGCGGGCCGCATCGACCTGGTTGTGCTGGTGGACCTGGAACCACAGGAACCCGGTCGCGACGGCCATGAGCACGGCCATCAGCGTCAGCGCGACGACCGGTATGGGGAATCGGGCGGCCGGGGCGGGCTCGGCGGCCAGGGTGGGTGCTGCGTCCACGAACGGCTCGGCCGGGTCTGCGGGCTCCGTGGGCGGTTCGACGGGCTCCACAGGCACCGTCGGCTCCACCGGCGGCTCGACCGGCTCGACCGGATCGGCCGGTGAGGCGACAGGGCGCACGGCGGACGCGCGGTGGTCGGGGAAGGTCATCTCAGCTCACGAACTGCAGGGACGAGGTGAGCCAGCGGTCGCCGTGGCGTTCCAGGTCCAGCTGCATCCGGTAGGTGTTCACGCGCCCGGCGGGGACGGCCTTGTTCTTGACGGTGCTGTCGACCACGACGAGCGCGGTGGCCGTGTCGAGGTCGCCGCGGACGAGGGCGGCGTCCTGCACCTTGCCCTCGGCGATCACCGCGTTCTCGGTGAGCACGGTCTTGAGGTTCGCCGCGCGTTGCGCGAAGTCGGCCTTGAAGGCCCCGGTGGCGCCGGTGAGCACCCGGGCCAGGGCGGCGTCGACGTTGCGGCCGTCGATGGAGGTCAGGTTGAGCGCCTCCTGACGGGCGGCGGTCACGGCCGCGGCCCGCGCCGCATCGCGCTCGCTCGCGTCGCGCAGCTTCACCGCACCCACGACGGTGGCCGCCGACAGGACGACGAGCAGGACGACGAGCCCCGCGACCAGGCCGGTGGGCGTACGGCGTGGCTGTCCCGCAACCGTGTCGGTGTTGGTCACTGCGCCAGGGGTCCCAGCATGAGCCACTGCCACGAGCTGTTACCGAACACGCGCTGCGCTCCGCCGCTCGAACCGATCGTCAGGCGACGGCCGTCGGAGGTGATGACATGGCCGGTGGCCGGGTCATAGTCACCGAGCAGTACCGGGTCCTTGGTGGAACTGGCGCCGGAGCTCGTGGGGGTCACGGGCGAGGAGCTGTTGGCCGAGACCTGTCCGCCGTTACCGGGCACCGCGCTGTAACCGTTGTTCGGGTACGGCCGCTCCCCCGCCGGACGCGGGCCGTTCTGGGCCCCGCGGACGTCGACACCGCTGGACGACGGCATGGAGCAGTACGCGTTGAGGTTCGGGGTCCGCAGCGTGGTGTCGGCCGGGGCCCGCTTGTTCGTCCCCTGGTAGCCGGCCGTGCACGGCGTCGGCGTACTGGTCGTCACGTAGCCGAAGTGGGTCGTGCCGTCACCCGGCACGACCGTGAAGCCACCGGCGATGACGTTGGGGTAGGTGACCAGGATCTGCTTGATGGCGGGAATGCGGATCGCCTGCACCTGCGCGACTGTAACAAGATTGGACAGAAGCACCGGAAGTGCCGACTTGTTGCTGTTGAGCAGGTCTGTCGTCTCCCGGGCGCTCTGCGTGCCGTTGGTGAACAGCCGGCGGAAGTCGGGGTCGCTGGCCCGCAACTGGCCGGTCAGGTCGGCGAGGTCGCGGTTGAAGCTCTGGAACTGGCCGGCGACGTCTCGCTGGGTGTTCAGGACGGTCTGGCCGTCCTTGATCAGGCGCAGGGTCTGCGGCAGGTGCGCGGTCGCCGCCTCGGTCAGCTGGTCGCCGGCGTCCACCAGCCGCTGGAGGCTGTTGCCGGTCCCGTCGAAGGCCAGGCCGAGCTCGTCCAGCACGATTCCCACGTCGCGGGTGTCGATGCTGGTCACGAACCGGTCGAGGTTGACCAGCAGCTGGGTGGGCTGGATCGGGATCTCCGTCTTGGCCTTCGGGATGACGGCGCCGTCCGCGAGGTAGGGCCGGCCGTCGGCCTGCGGCTGGAGGTCGACGTACTGCTCGCCCACGGCCGACCGGTTGGCCACGACGGCCTTCACGTCGACGGGGATCTGCGTGCCGGGCCGGAGCCGCAGCGCGACCCGTACGCCGTCGGGGCGCAGCGTCAGGGACTCGACCTTGCCCCGCGGCACACCGCGATAGGTGACCTCTGCCCCGGTGAAGATGCCCCCGGAGTCGGCGAAGTCCGCGGCGACGACGTACCCCTGGTCCTGGAAGAACTTGCCCAAGCCGGCGTAGCGGACGCCGGTGTAGGCCAGCCCGAGGACCGAGATGAGGCCGAAGACCAGCAGCTGGATCTTGGTCTGGCGGGTGATCACGACAGGCCCCCAAGGAGCAGGTAGAGCATGCCGCTCTGGTCGCCGGCGGCGAGCCCGCCGAGACCGGGCAGCTGCGGCAGGGGAGCGGGGCTCGGCCCGCTGCCGGGCAGCCTCGGTACCGGCGGCAGCGACGGGGCCCCGGGGACCGCCGGCAACGACGGCAGCCGGGTCGGCAGTGCTGTCGGCAGTGCCGTCGGCAACGCCGTGGGCAAGGCAGTGGGGAGCACCGTGGGCAGCGGCGTCGGGGCCACGTTGTGCAGCAGGTCGTTGATGCTCGAGTCGAGCGTGATGTAGAGGTTGGCGTAGTCGCCCTTGACCCCCTCCGCCACGGTCTTCGGGAAGGGGTACGTGGTCAGCAGCTCGAGCGACGCCGGCAGGTCCTTCCCCGCCACGTTGAGCTGGGTGAGGATCGGCTCCAGCGCCTTGAGGTCGGCCACCGTGTTCTGCTGGGACGCGTTGATGACGCGGGTCGCCACGGTGCCCAACCGGTTGAGCCCGGTCAGGACCTGCGTGAGCTGGGCACGCTGATCGGCGAGCACCGAGACGCCCGGCGGGATGTCCCGCAGGCCGGTCGCGAGGACCTTGCGCTGCGCGGCGAGATGGCCGGTGAGCTTGTCCAGCCCGTCGAGCGCGCGGACGATGTCCTGCTTCTGCTTGTCGAGGCCACCGACGAAGGTGTTCAGCTGGGTCAGCAGATCGCGGACCTGCGGCTCGCGGCCCTTGAGCGCCGCCACCAGCTCCCGGTTGATCACCTGCAGCTGCTCGAGGCTGCCGCCGTTGAGCACGAGCGACAGGGCGCCGAGGACCTCCTCGATCTCCGCGCCGCGGCTCGTCCGGTCGAGGCCGATCGTCGCGCCGTCGCGCAGGCGGCCCTGGGGTTGCTGACCGACCGGCTGATCGAGGCTGACGAACTTCTCGCCGAGCAGGGAGGTCTGACGCAGGCTGGCGCGCGCGTTGTCGGGCAGGACGACGTCCTTGTTGACGCTGACGACCACGCGGGCGACGTAACCCTTGAGGTCGATCGCCTGCACGCTGCCGACGGTCACGTCGTTCACCTTGACCGCGGACTGGGGCACCAGGTCGAGGACGTCGGGGAACTCGACGGTCACCCGGTAGGCGCCGGCGCCCGCGCCCTGCCCGCCGGGCAGCGGGATGCTCTCCGCCCCCTTGAACTGGCAGCCCGAGACCAGGAGCACCGCCGCGGCCGTGGCGAGCGCCGCCCACGTCGTATGCCGGGGCATCGCTGTCGCCGTCATCGCCCGCCCCCCAGGATGCCGCCGAGGGTCTTGTCCACGCCGGCCGGCAGCTGCGCGTGCGGCGGGGGGAGCTGCGGGAGAAGCCCCGGCAGCTGCTTGCACACCGACGCGGGCTGGCCGGCGGCCTGGAGCAGGTTGCACAGCAGGTTGTTCGTCGTGGTCTGGTTGCCGTTGTTGTCGCGGGTGTCGAGCGTCCCCGACCGGGGGTTGTAGGCGAGCTGCAGGTTGCCCAGGGCCGTGGCCGAGTTGTCGAGGAACTCCTCCAGCGCCTTCTTCTGCTTCACCAGGACGCCGGTCACCGAGGCCAGGTCCTTCACGTTCGCGGTGAGACCGGCCTTGTTGTCCTTGACGAACGACGCCACCTCGCCGAGCGCGATCGACAGCTGCCTGACGGCCGTCCCCAGGTCCTGCCGCTCGCCGGACAGCTGGGCGGACACGTCGGCGAGGTCGGCGTTGAACTGCCGGACCGTCCGGTCGCTGTCGGCCAGCGTCGTCGTGAAGGCCTGCAGGTTGTCGACGGTGCCGAACAGGTCCTGGCGCTGGTTCGCGAGCGTGCCGACGGCCTGCGACAGGTTGAGCAGCGTCGAGTTGAGCAACTGGCCGTTGCCGTCGAGGTTCTTCGCGCCGACGTCGAGCAGCCCGGACAGGGCGCCGTTCTTGTTCGCGCCCTGCGGGCCGAGCGCCTGGTTCAGCTTGTCGAGGGCGCCGTAGATCTGGTCGAGCTCGACGGGGACGGCGGTCCGGTCGGCCGGCATGTCGAAGGTCGCCGGCAGGCTGGGCCCGCTTCTCCAGACCGGGGTCAGCTGGACGTACCGGTCGGCGACGATGGACGGCGAGACGAGGACGGCCCGCGCGTCCTGCGGGATCTTGTACTTCGCGGCGTAGGTCATCTCGACCCGGACCGTCCGGCCCTCGGGGACGATCGCGGTCACCTCACCGATGCGCACGCCCAGCACGCGTACGTCGCTGTGCTTGTAGAGGCCGACCGTCCGGTCGAAGTGCGCGGTGAGGCGCTTGTCCGCGGCACCACCGAAGATGCCGCAGCCCGCCGTCCCACCGAGGACGGCCAATCCCGCGAGCAGGGCGAGGACCCGGGCCGCGGTCCGACGACGCTCTGGGCGCGCGGTCATCGGGTACCTCCGGTCGTGGCGCCGAACGTCCCGGGGACGAAGCCGGTCGGGGTGGTGAAGTTCTGCACGAGGGTGTCGAACCACCGGCCGTTGCCGAGGTTGTTGCTGAAGACCCGGGTGAACGTCGCGAGCCGCGGGATGGCCTTGTCGAGGTTGTCCTGGTTGGCCTTGAGGACCAGGACGACGCGGTGCAGCTTGTCCAGGGTCGGGCCGAGCGTGGCCCGGTTCTCGCGGACCAGCGCGATGAGCTGCTCCGACAGCTGGGTGGTGGTGAGCAGCAGCTGGTGGATGACCTCGCGGCGCTGTTTCACCTCCTGCAGGATCAGGCTGGTGTCCGCCATGAAGGCGGTGAGGTCCTGGTCGCGCTGGGCAAGCACCGCGGTGACCTTCGCGCTGCGTTCCAGGAGCAGCTTGAGCTCCGCGTCGCGGCTGGCAATGGTGCGCGACAGGCGGGACAGGCCGGTGAGGGAGGCCCGCACCTCCGCGGGGGTGTCCCGGAAGGTGTCGGCGAGCGTGTTGAAGGACTTCTCCAGCTGCGCCGTGTCGATCTCGGTGACCGTGCCCGCGAGGCCCTGGAAAGCCTCGGAGACGTCGTACGGCGAGGAGGTGCGCGCGAGCGGGATGACGTCGTCGGACGACAGCTGGCCGGGTCCGTCCGGCGTCAGCATGATGAACTTGCGGCCCAGCACGGTCTTGATCCGGATGTCGGCGCGGGAGGTCTTGCCGAAGTCGGCGTTCTTGACCCGGAAGTGCACGAGGACCCGGTCGCCGGCGAGGTCCACACCGGTCACCTTGCCGACCTTGACCCCGGCGACGCGGACCTCGTCGCCCGAGCGCAGGCCGGCGGCCTCGGAGAACTGGGCCTGGTAGATGGTGCCACCGCCGATGATGGGCAGCCGGTCGGCGTTGAACGCGCCCAGGAGCACCGCCAGGATCAGCACCAGTCCGACGGCTCCGATGACCGTCTTGTTCTGTTCGCGGAACGGCGTCATCTACTGACCACTCCCCCGCTGACAGCGTGGCGCCGTGTTGACGAACTGGCCGAGCTTCTGTCCCGTGGGCAGGGCGACACCGCCGGCGTCGATCCCGCACAGGTAGAAGTTGAACCACGAGCCGTACGTGGCGGTGCCGATGATCCGGTCGAGTTTGGTGGGCAGCCGCTGGAGCACGCCGTTCACGACCTCCTTGTTGTCATCGAGCGTGCCGGCCAGCGTCCCGAGCTGCGCGATGTCGTTGCGCAGCGGACTGCGTACGTCGGAGAGCAGGGAGGCGGTGGCCGTCGTGAGGTTGTTGATGCCAACGAGCGACTGGCCGATCTGGGTACGGTCCTGGGCGAAACCGGCGGACAGCCGGCGCAGCTGCAGGACCAGCTGCGAGAGCTGGTCGCCCTGGCCGAGCGTGTCGAGGACGGTGCTGAGGTTCGTCACCACCCGGCCGATGACGGCGTCGCGGTCGGCCAGCGTGTTGGTGAGCGAGGCGGTCCGCTGCATGAGACTCGTGATCGTGCCGCCCTCGCCCTGCAGGGTCTGCACGAGCTCATAGGCCACCTGGTTGGTCGCCTGCGGGTCGAGTGCCTGGAACAGCGGCCGGAAGCCGTTGAAGAGCACGGTCAGGTCGAGGGCGTTGCGGGTCTGGGCGAGCGGGACGGTCGCGTCCGCCCGCAGCGGCGTCGCCGAACCGGGCCCCTCGGTGACCGCGAGGTACCGCTCGCCGACCAGGTTGCGGTAGCGCAGGCGCAGGATCGCGCTCTGGGGCAGCTGATGCGCGTCGTCCACCGAGAAGGTGACCTTGGCGAGCTTGCGGTCGGCGAGCTCCACGCCGTCGATCTGGCCGACGCGGACCCCGGAGATGCGTACGTCGTTGCCAGGCAGCAGGCCGGTGACGTCGCTGAACAGCGCGTGGTAGCGGGTCTTGCCGCCGAGCGTGATGTTGCCGATCGTGGCGGCGAGGAACAGTGTCAGGATCGACGTCACGACCATGAAGATCACGAGCTTGACGAGCGCGGCGGACGTCTTCATGAGAGCTGCACCGTTGTCCCCCTGGCCATCGGGCCGAACAGCATCACGGCGATGTCGGGCACCCCGTCGAGCGGCACCCCCATGACGGGTGCGACGACCGCATTGAGCAGCTGCCGCTGGGCCTGCGGGCCGGCGAGGTACGCGGCCGGATTGAGCGCGATGGCCGCCGGCGTGGCCGCGGCCATCGTGGACGGCTGGCCGTCCTTGTAGCCGTCCCGGTAGTTGACGTCGGGGGCCGGGACCTGCGGGCTCGGCAGGCCGTAGCACTGGGGCCCACGGTCGTCGAGGAAGCGGGGCTCCTGCCCGGGCGTGTAGGCGCCGTTGTCGTGCGTCGCCTCGAGGGTGATGTGCAGCCCGGGCTGGAGACCGCCGAAGCTGCGCTCGACGCGCGGCTCGAACGCGGTCAGCCCGCGGGCGATGCACGGGAACTCCGGCGAGTAGCGCGCGTAGGTCTGCAGGGACGGCAGGCTGGCGGAGGCCAGCGTGATCAGCCGGTCCGCGTTGGCGGTGAAGAACTGGTTCGAGGTGTCGGTGAAGGTGGTGGTGCTCGTGAGGAAGGAGCTCAGCTGCGTCTTCTGGTCCACCAGGGTGCGGCTCACCGCGGAGAAGTTGTCGATCAGCCGGAGCAGGTCGGGGACAGCCTTGTCGTAGTTCGTCGCCAGGTCGGCCAGTCCACGGAAGTTCTGCCGGATCGCCGGCAACTGCGGATTGAGCCTGCGCAGGTACTCGTCGACGAGCACCAGGTTGTTGCCGATCCGATCCCCACGACCCCGCAGCGCCGACGAGATGTTGTTCAGCGCCAAGCTCAGCTCCGC
>JAOPWV010000129.1 GCA_025965475.1 Frankiales bacterium
CAGTGTCGTCGGCCAGCTTGACGGTGCTGAGGTCGAGCGGCCCGAGAGGACTGGTCACGGCCGGACGATCGCACTGTTGGTCAGCCCACCCGAAGGTCGAGGGCGACTTGTCCACGGGCGAGCCGCACCACACGGACGTCCCTCCACTGCTCCTCCGACGCGTGCCGACACCACAGGGCCATCGCCTGCCGGGGGCAACCGACTCTGCGTTCACGTCGTCCACTGTCCGGCCACCGGCCGGGTCAGACGAGCTTCTGCGTGAGCTGTCCGCGGTGTCCGTCGAAGGTGATGGTCGCCAGCGCACCGTTGACGAGAACGCCCTGTGGCGGCACGTGCCCGACGTCGACGCCGCAGAGGACGGGAACGCCGAGCCGTCCGACCGTGTCGACCATCGCCTCGTGCTGCGTGTAGCCGGAAACGTCCGGACTGGCCGGGCGGCCCATCAGGACTGCGGACGCGTGCTCGAACCAGCCGGCGAGTATCAGGTGGTGCAGCATCCGGGCCGCCGACAAGGAAGAAGCCTCTGCGACCTCGAGGTACACGATGAGGCCCTCATCGCGGTGCGCTCGGCCGAAGCCAGGCACGTCGCCGAACGGGGTACCCGGCAGCATCGCTAGGGTCTCCAGGCAACCGCCGATGAGCCGCCCGGACGCGTTCAGTTCCTCGGAGCCGTCCAGCAGGGTCCACCCGTCGCCGGTCTCGAGCTCCCAGTCGGTGATGGCGGGCTTGTCGGCGAAGCTCGTGCGGTGCGGGCTCTGCCGTCGCCCTGACGGCTCCTGGTGCAGCACGGCACCTGCCGGAGAGGTGGCGGCTTCGAGCCAGGACAGCAGGCCGGCCGGGACCTCGTACGGGGTGTCCATCAGGTTCTGGGCGTGCATCGTGGCCACGCCGGTCCGTAGCGTGAGGGGCAGCATCACGGTGGTCAGGTCGGAGTACCCGATCAGCCAGGTCGGGTCGGCGGCTGCGATGGCGTCGAAGTCGAGCAGCGCGAGCAGGTCGATGGCGAGTTCGCCGCCCCACGGTGGAACGACCGCACGCACCTCCGGGTCGGTCAGCATCGCGGTCAGCTCCGCGGCACGGTCAGCGGCCGGGGCGCTGCGCACCTCGGGGCTGTTCAGGCACTCGCCGAGCTGCACCCGATAGCCATTGTCACGCAGGAGCTGCACGGCGAACTCGAGGCGTGGCCACAGAGCATCCGACACACCGCTGGACGGCGCGGTGACGGCGATCAGGTCTCCCGGCTGCAGCGCGGTCGGGTAGCGGATCGCAGGGCTGGGCATCGCGTGTCCTCGTGTTCGTCGGAAGCTGGTGTGGCGAGCGGGATTGTGCCGGACCGGGAGACACGAGCACGCACGGTTTGTGCCCTGAGCCGCGCGGTTGCGCCCGAACGGCAGGGCATCTTGCCCGTCAGACCCGGCTCGCGGGGCTGGAGCCAGGCATCAGCGGGCGCGGGCGCCATGGGTTGCGCGGTTGCTGGACGGACGCGCGACGTTCTGCGGTGAGCTGAAGCTGCAGGCGTTCGCGACGCCGTTCCAGACGGCGCAGGATGCTCCCGGTCTCGCCGGCGTGCGCCACGAGGCAGGTCAGCAAGCGGCACCCGCAGTCGCCCACCCGAAGGCCTGTGCCAGCGCCTACGACCCGCCGCTGGCAGCTCAAGGCCTTCGTACGCCGTGACGCAGCCGCGCCCTCGAGACGGGAAGCGACAGGCGCGCGCTGAGGCCGCTCGACGGCGCCGGGGCCCAGTCACGCCCGCGACGGCAGCCGAAGCGGCACCATGCACGCATGACTCAGCCCGACCCGAACCCGCAGCCGAGCACGGACGACGACGGCGCCGGCGAGACACTGACAGCGCCGCAGTGGCAGGCGTTCGAGGCCAGCGTCGCGGACCTCACCGCGAAGATGGACCCGAACGCCGAGGTTGAGCACGACGTGAAGCTCACTGGTGCCGTCAGCGGCACGCCCAGGCAGGTGGACGTTCTAGTGACTGGCACGATCGGCGGCTACCAGCTGCGGATCGCGATTGAGTGCAAGCGATACGGCAAGAGGCTCGGCATCGGCAAGGTGGACGAGTTCGCCGGCAAGCTCATCGACCTAGGGGTGGACCGCGGCGTCCTCTACACGCTGAACGGCGTCACTGCCGCGGCCGTCGCACGCGCCGAGTCCGCCGCCCAGCCTGCCATCGTCCTCAGGGAGATGGCAGAGCATTCCCCCGAACCCCCCGGGTGGTCGCCATCGCTGCACGAGTTCACCGGCTTCGACTGCCCCAACGACAACTGCTACACCGGTGACCTCACCTGGCGAGACTGGCCTCAGCCGCACGGGGAGGTGATCGAAGCAGGCTCGTGCGACACGTGCGGCACCTGGGCGGTGCGGTGCCCGGAATGCGGCGTTGAGACTGGCTTCTTCCTCAACACCGTTGATTGCGACGGCTGCGACCGCGAATACGAGATGATCTACGACCGCAAGGGGGGAGATGTCGAGGACGTCGTGCTCCGGTAGCCCCCGCGTCCTGTGTTAGCGGCGGTTGGGTCATCGGCACCCGCCCTGCGCAACTGCTGACCGAGTACCTGGCGGCGACCGCTGCACCATCGGCAGACGACCCGCCTGTGCGCGCACGCGCCCGACATGGAGATCAAGCAAGGTTGCCGACCGGCCGACGCCGCTCGGAAGCCGGAGCAAGAATGGTCGCGAACGGCGCTTAGGGACGTCCGACTCCGCAACTCATGTGTCATGAGCAGGGCGTCCCGGAGAGGTAGCGCTCGCACGGACGAGCCGCCGTCGCGTAGTGCCGGCTCGTACAGCCGACAGGCCAGTACACAACGACTCATCCGTACGACATGGCAGCCAGGCACCACAGCGACGTGCGTTCCGCCGGGACATCAGTGGGCCGGCTCTTGAAGTCAAGAGCGTCTCGCGGCTGATCCCGAGCTGCGGACCGACCGCCTCGCCCGTCGCGGTCACCGAGCCGTACTCGGGCAGGTGGTCACGGACCATCCGCACTGCCCTGGTTTGATCTCCGGGTCAAACTTCTTGGGCATGAGCCATCCGTCCTCTCAGGCCGCCTCCATGCATGGGGTCGTCAGCAGGAGGTAGCCAGGGACGATCAGTACTCGCCGCGCCACTACCGCGAAGGTGCCGGTCAGAGGCGGACGAGGAACGGCGGTACGGGACGTTCCGCCCTTCCCTCCACAGCCCACCGGTACGCGTATGAGACCGAGCAACGGGATGGGCGGTCACTGAGACTGCGCAACTACCTTGAGGGTCTGGACCGGGCAAGGTGTGAGTCCGCAACCCGAGCGGTCTCACGGTCGAGGCAACTCGACACCGGGGCTCCAGATTGGGCCGACTGGTCGCTCCTGCCGGGCGAGCCCCTGCCCGCCGCGCTGGACCGGACGGCGGCGGGCACGGTCCGGTCAGCCGGGCTTGTTCGGGTCGTCGTTCCCGGGCGCCACGGTGATCTTGTCGCGGATCTCGCCGTCGCGACCCTTGCGATCAGCTCTCCGCCCCCGAGGTTGCGGACGATCTCGTGACCTCGGTCGATCGCATGAGCCTGGGTGTTCAGCACATCGCTGACACGTTGGCGATCCTCTTTCGCGACGGCCCAGCCGCCCTCCGGGTACTCCACGATCCACCTGGTGCTCGCCGGCATCCCTACCTCCATGATCAACGGTTGCAGGCTCTACCCATCGACGACCTTGAAGCACATCTCACTCTGCGGTGTCGAACTCGGCACGACCGGACACTCGGCCATGTCCGCCG
>JAOPWV010000139.1 GCA_025965475.1 Frankiales bacterium
CCCGTCCTGGGGCCCAGATCAGGATATGTACGCCGAAGGGCGACGGAGTGATCGGAGGCGGCGTGCTGCATGCTGACCGAACTTGTCCGAAGGGATCCGTCCGCGTGTCCGTCAGCAACACCGCAGCCCTTGGCCCGCAGCAACAGCCGGTGGGAGTCGACGCGATCGTCGAGACCGCGCGTCTGGGCGCCGGGCGGCTGGGGCCGCTCGAGACCCTGGCCGCGCTGGCTCGCGGTGCGCTCGTCGTCGACACGCGTACCGAGAGCCAGCGGGCGGAGCAGGGTGACCTGCCCGGCGTCCTCGTGATCGATCGCACGGTGCTGGAGTGGCGGCTGGATCCGCGCAGCGACGCGCGCATCCCGGAGGCGACGTCGTACGACCTCGAGGTCGTCGTCCTCTGCCGTCAGGGCTACAGCTCCAGCCTGGCCGCGGCGAGCCTGCGTGCGCTGGGGCTGTGGCGGGCCACGGACCTCATCGGCGGGGTCGAGGCCTGGCAGGCCGCGGGGCTGCCGTTCAGCGACGTCCCGGCGGACGTCCGGCGCTGACCGGCAGCAGCAGCCGCAGGGCCCCCGGACGGATCGTGATCGTGCAGGGGAGCGAGGCCACCGGATCGCCGTCCGCGAAGACCCGGAACGGCCGGTCGGCGGACAACTCGACCACGGTGGCCCTTCGTACGGACACCGTCGGCATCGCGACGTGGGTGCCCTTGAAGATCCTCGGCAGCGCCCGCAGGAACGTGCGCCGGGACGTGTGCGCGGAGGTCACCACGTCGAGCTGCCCGTCCTCGATCGAGGCCGCCGGCGCCAGGCGCATGCCCCCGCCGTAGACACCGGAGTTCGCCACGGCCACCGACCAGCCAGTCATCCGGACCGGCTCGCCGTCGACCGTGCAGGTGAACGTCGCCGGCCGCCAGGCGGCGAGCGTGGCGAGTGCGCCGTAGAGGTAGACGAGCTGCCCGAGCCGGAGCCGGGAGGTCAGCACGCGTCCCTGGACGTCGCTGTCGAAGCCGACCGAGGCGATCCCGACGAAGGCCGTGCCGCCGGCATCGCCGAGGTCGACCCGGTGCTCGGTGCCCGTCGTCAGGACGCCGCAGGCCGACACCGCGTCCCGGGAGATCCCGACGGCGCGGCAGAAGTCGTTGCCGCGGCCGCCGGGCAGGACACCGAGCAGGCCGCCGTACGCCGCCACCGTCCCCGCGACGCGGCCGACGATGCCGTCGCCGCCCATCGCGACGACCACCCGGTCCGCGGCGACGGCGTCGGCCGCGAGCTCGTCGGCGTGGGCGAGCGAGCGGGTCTGCGTGACGACGACATCGTGACCGGCCCGCTCGAGCGTCTCCGTCACGGCCGGCAGCAGCCGCATGGCCCGGCCGCCACCCGCGGACGGGTTGACGACCAACTGCAGACGCCGTGGCACGCGGGCTCCTCAGGGGCTGTTCCGGCGGGGGTGCGTGATGGTCGCACCGCCGGGCACCGCCGGGCACCGCCGGACGGCAGACTGGTCGGCATGTCCGCCGGTGATCGTGTCCCCCCTGGCTGGCCGGCCGAGGTGCTCCCGCCGCAGGCCCCGGACTGGGAGCGCAGCGCGGTCGCCTGGCTGTTCGACCTGGTGCCGCCCGACTACCGGGCCCACGAAGTGCTGCGCAAGCACCCGGTCGTCCTGGCCCGGTTCGCCGCCCAGCACGTGGCGTCCGGGGTCCAGGCCGCCCGCGACGGGCTGCGCAGCGTCCGGGCCGAGCTCGGGGGGCTCGTGCCGCCGGATGTGGTCGAGGCGGCGATCGCGGCGTACGACCGGGAGGGCCGCCGGCTCGTGCGGGCCGGGCGGCAGGTCGAACTCGTCTCCGGCGCCCTGCGCGGCGAGCGCTGGGTGCCGCGGCTGTGAACCGGCGGGATCCCAGGGCGAAACGTAGACTGCGATCGCCTTCCGTCACCAGAGGGCCCGTGCGGAGGGATGGACCTGTGAGCCTGCTCGAGCGTGTGCAGGGTCCAGCCGACCTCAAGCGCCTCGCCCCGGAACAGCTGCCGATGCTCGCGGCGGAGATCCGCGACTTCATGGTCGACACGGTGTCCCGGACCGGCGGCCACCTCGGGCCCAGCCTCGGCGTCGTCGAGATCACCCTGGCGCTGCACCGGGTCTTCGACTCGCCGCGGGACCGGATCCTCTGGGACACCGGCCACCAGGCGTACGTGCACAAGATCGTCACCGGCCGGCACGGCGCGTTCGCGACGTTGCGCAAGAAGGACGGCCTGTCCGGCTATCCCTCGCGGGCCGAGTCCGAGCACGACCTCGTGGAGAACTCTCACGCCTCCACCGCGCTGTCCTACGCCGACGGCCTGGCGAAGGCCTACCGGCTGCGCGGCGAGAAGCGGCACGTGGTGGCTGTCGTCGGCGACGGTGCGCTCACCGGCGGCATGTGCTGGGAGGCGCTCAACAACATCGCGGCCGGCGACCTGCCGGTGGTCATCGTCGTCAACGACAACGGACGGTCGTACTCGCCGACCATCGGCGGGCTCGCCGACCACCTGGCCAGCTTGCGGATGAAACCGGAGTACGAACAGGCCCTCGACGTCGTCAAGGTCGTCCTGTCGAAGACGCCGCTCGTCGGCCCGCCGCTCTACGAGGCCCTGCACGGGATCAAGCGCGGGCTCAAGGACCTGATCCAGCCGCAGGTGATGTTCGAGGACCTGGGGCTGAAGTACGTCGGGCCGATCGACGGCCACGACGAGCAGGCGATGGAGGCCGCGCTGCGCCGGGCGCAGGCGTTCGGCGGGCCGGTCATCGTCCACGCGGTGACCGTGAAGGGCTTCGGCTACCAGCCGGCCATCGACGACGAGGCCGACTGCCTGCACGCCGTCGGTCCCGGCACCGACCCGCTGACCGGCAAGCCGTTGACCGCCGCCGCCCGGACCTGGACGAACCTGCTGTCCGAGGAGATGGTCGCGATCGGCGGGGAGCGCCCGGATGTCGTCGCCATCACCGCCGCGATGCTGCAGCCGGTGGGCCTCAACGCCTTCAGCAAGGCCTACCCGGACCGGATCTTCGACGTCGGCATCGCCGAGCAGCATGCGGTCACGTCCGCCGCGGGCCTGGCCATCGGCGGCATGCACCCGGTGGTCTGCCTGTACGCGACCTTCCTCAACAGGGCGTTCGACCAGGCGCTGATGGACGTCGCGCTGCATGCGCTGCCGGTCACGTTCGTGCTCGACCGGGCCGGCGTGACGGGTGAGGACGGCGCGAGCCACAACGGCATGTGGGACCTGTCGCTGCTGCAGCTGGTCCCGGGCATCCGGATCGCGGCGCCCCGCGACGGCGCGACGCTGCGGGAGGAGCTGCGGGAGGCACTGGCGGTCGACGACGGCCCCACCGTCGTCCGGTTCCCCAAGGGTGCCGTCGGCGAGGACATCGTCGCCCTCGAGCGCCGGGGCCCGGTCGACGTGCTCGCCCGCGGCGGGTCCGACGACGTGCTCCTCGTGGCGGTCGGCGCCATGGGCCGGCTCGGCGTCGAGGTCGCGGAGCGCGTCAGCGCCCAGGGCATCGGGGTCACGGTCGTCGACCCGCGGTGGGTCACGCCGGTGGCTCCTGAACTCGTCGCGCTGGCGCGCGCACACCGGCTCGTCGTCACCGTCGAGGACAACGGCCGCATCGGCGGCGTCGGGTCGGTGCTGTCCCAGGCCCTGCGCGACGCGGACGTCGACGTACCGGCTCGCGACATCGGCATCCCGCAGCGGTTCCTCGACCACGCGTCGCGGGCGCAGGTGCAGGCCGAGATCGGCATGACCGCGCAGGATGTGGCCCGGCGCATCGTCGAGCACATCGCGAGGATCGAACCGGCGATGGAGTCCGAGGACGCGGCCGAGCACCGGCCGGACAGCAACGCTTAGCCGGCTCAGCGGTAGAGCACCTCGGTCGCCCACGGCTCGTCGCCGACCGGGTCGCGCAGGAACAGGTGCCGGCCCCCCGGGGCCACGACGGTGAGCTCGTCGGCCGTGACGAGCAGCGGACGGTCGAACCCCCTGTCGACGGGGTCGGTCGCCTCCGCGGCCGCCGGCCCGAACGCGGGGTCGACCTGCCGGAGCCGGGTCCAGCCGCGCCGGCGCATCGGGACGACGGCCGCCGCCATCCCGCCGGCGTCCCTGGCCAGCGCGCTCCGCAGCACGCGGGAACCCAGTAGCGTCACCGCGTCGCAGTCGCCGAGCGGACGCAGCACCCCGCGCGGCTCGCGGCGTACCCGCTCGACGGCGAGCGCGCCCAGCCGCTCGAGCAGCGCGACGGCCTCGGCCCACGCCTCGCCCGGTGCGAGCCCGGCCGCGTCGAGGGCAGGCGCGGGCAGCAGCACCACCCGGTCGGGGTCGGCCGGGTCGAGGTCCACGGCGCCGAGGCCGAGGTCGAGTGCATCGCCGAGCACCCGCTCGCGAACCCAGTCCAGGCCCGGGTGCAGGACGTGCCGGACCGGCAAGCCGACCGGCCGCAGCCGCTCCCGCAGGTCGGGGGTGGAGTGGTCGGCTGCCCACCGGCGGGCCTGCAGCCAGTCGGTGAGGCGACGCCGGCCGGTGGCCTGGGGATCGTGGTCGGCGAGGGCGCGCCGGCACTCGTCCCACGAGACCGAGACGGCGGGGCTGCCCGGCAGGACCACGCCGTGCTCCGCGGGCTCGAGGTCGACGTCGTGCAGCACGGACACCGCGAGAACGGCCCGGCGCAGCTCCGTCGCCGTGGTGGGCCGCATCCGCCCGACGGTACCCGCGGAGGTCCCTCCCGGCAGGGCCCCGGCCGGGTGACCCGGGCCCCGGTGGACACGGCTCACAGCCGGCACACAGTCGCTCCGCTAGCGTCCCCGCCGTGCGTGTGCTGGTCGTCGAGGACGAGGTGCCGCTCGCGGACGCGGTCGCCCGGGGCCTGCGGCGCGAGGGCATGGCTGTCGACGTCGCGTACGACGGGGACAGCGGCCTGGAGAAGGCCATGATGACCCGGTACGACGTGCTGGTGCTCGACCGCGACCTGCCCGGCCGGTCCGGCGACGACGTGTGCCGGCGGCTGGCGGCGGACGGGGCGCTCACCCGGGTTCTCATGCTCACCGCCGCGGGCGACATCGCGGACCGGGTGGCCGGCCTGGAGCTCGGGGCCGACGACTACCTCGGCAAGCCGTTCGCCTTCGAGGAGCTCGTCGCCCGCGTGCGTGCGCTGGGCCGGCGGGCCACCCCTGCCGCGCCGCCGGTGCTGCGTGGCGCTGGCGGGCTGGAGCTGGACCCGGCCCGGCGGACCGCCAGCCGGGACGGGTTGCCGCTGGAGCTGACCCGCAAGGAGTTCGGCGTCCTCGAGGAGCTACTGCGCGCGGACGGCACCGTCGTGTCCAGCGAGGAGCTGCTCGAGCGGGTCTGGGACGAGCATGCCGATCCGTTCACCACGATCGTCCGGGTCACCGTGATGACCCTGCGCAAGAAGCTCGGCGACCCGGGTGTCGTGCAGACCGTGGTGGGCGTGGGCTACCGGCTCGGGGAGGGTTGATGCCCCTGCCGGGCGCGCGCACCAGGCTGCGCTGGCGGCTCACGCTGGTCTACGGGGCGGTGGCCGTGGCGGTCGGCCTGATCCTGCTCGTGCTCTCGGCCGTGCTCGTCGACCATGCCCTGACCGCGGCCCGCCTGGACCTGCCGGCCAACTACGGCGTGCGCCTGCCGGACGGCCGGATCCTGACCCTCAAGACCTTCCAGGACTCCCTGCACGACCAGGCGATCGGCACGCTGGTGCGCCAGGGCCTGCTCGTGCTGGTGGTCGTGGGCGCGGCCGGCGTCGGGATGGCGTACGTCCTGGCCGGCCGGGTCCTCAAGCCGCTGCAGCAGATCACCAGCACCGCCCAGCGGCTCTCCGCCGAGCAGCTCGACGAGCGGATCTCGCTGCCGGGTCCGGACGACGAACTCAAGGAGCTCGCCGACACCTTCGACGCGATGCTCGACCGGTTGCAGGCCTCGTTCGAGGCGCAGCGGCGGTTCGTCGCCGACGCCAGCCACGAGTTGCGTACGCCACTCGCGGTGATGCGGACCGAGGTGGACGTCGCGCTGGCCGATCCGGACGCCGGCGTCACCGACCTGCGGGCCGCTGCCCATGTCGTGCGCGACGCGACCATCCGCGCGGACCGGCTGGTGGACAGCCTGCTGCTGCTCGCCCGCAGCGACCGGCTCGCGGCCGACGGGCTGCCGGTGCGGGAGCCGGTCGAGCTGCCCCACGTGTGCGGACTCGCCGTTGCCTCCGTGGCCTCCGAGGCCGCCGCACGACACATCACCGTCACCTCCTCGTACGCCCGGGCGGACGTGCTGGGGGATCCCGCCCTTCTGGAGCGGCTGGCGGGCAACCTCGTCGAGAACGGCGTCCGGCACAACGTCGAGGGCGGCTGGCTGCGGGTCGACACCGGCACCGTGGACGGGTGGTCCCGGCTTCAGGTGATGAACAGTGGCCCGGTCATCCCGCCGGAGGAGGTGCCCGGCCTGTTCGAGGCTTTCCGGCGGCACGGGGTGGCGCGCACCGCCCGTCGTGGTGCCGGTCTGGGTCTGTCGATCGTGCGCGCGGTGGCTGAGGCGCACGGGGGCACGGTGGCTGCGACGGCGCGGCCGGAGGGAGGCCTGACGATCACCGTCGATCTTCCCGGGGCGCCGGGGGGATGACCCCGCGCACGCCGGGGAAGGTCGCCCGGACCGCGGCCTGGAGGTCTGAATGTCGGTCTGGCGCACGAAGAGCGTCGAGCAGTCCATCGAGGACACCGAGGAGCCGGAACACCGGCTGAGGCGGGACCTGTCAGCCCTCGACCTCAGCGTCTTCGGTATCGGCGTCATCATCGGCACCGGCATCTTCGTGTTGACCGGCACGGCCGCCGCCAAGTACGCCGGCCCGGCCGTCCCGCTGTCGTTCGTCCTGGCCGGCCTGACGTGTGCGCTGGCCGCGCTCTGCTACGCCGAGTTCGCGTCGACGGTGCCGGTCGCCGGCTCGGCGTACACCTTCAGCTACGCGACGCTCGGCGAGCTGGTGGCCTGGATCATCGGGTGGGACCTGATCCTGGAGTTCACCCTCGGGGCGGCGGTCGTCGCCGTGGGCTGGTCGCAGTACCTGGTGTCGCTGCTCGACGGGCTCGGGCTGGCGCTTCCGTCGGCCGTCGCGGGCCCGCACGCCGTCGTCAACCTGCCCGCAGCCGTCATCGTGCTGCTGCTCACCGGCGTGCTCGTCGCCGGGGTCAAACTGTCCAGCCGCATCAACGTGGTCATCGTCAGCATCAAGCTGGCCGTGGTCCTGTTCGTCATCGTCGCCGGCCTGTTCTACGTGATGGGTGCGAACTACCACCCGTTCATTCCGCCGGCGCAGCCCATCGAGGGCGGGGCTGGCGGCTGGCTCCAGGCCCCGCTCGTCCAGACCCTGTTCGGCCTCGGCTCCTCGACGTACGGCCTGGGCGGCATCGTCACCGGCGCCGCGATCGTGTTCTTCGCCTTCCTCGGCTTCGACATCGTCGCGACCGCCGCTGAGGAGACCAAGAACCCGCGGCGGGACGTGCCGATCGGCATCCTCAGCTCGCTCGCGGTCTGCACCGCGCTCTACGTCGCCGTCTCGCTCGTGGTCACCGGCATGCAGTCCTACCGCGACATCGACCCCGGCTCGGGGGCGCCGCTGGCCGACGCGTTCGCCCACGTCGGCAGACCCGGCTTCGCCACGCTGATCTCCGCCGGCGCGCTGGCCGGGCTCACCACCGTGATGCTCATCCTCATGCTCGGGCAGTCGCGGGTCTTCTTCGCGATGGCGCGCGACCACCTGCTGCCCGCCTGGTTCGCGAAGGTGCACCCACGGTTCGGCACGCCCTACCGGATCACCATCGTGACCGGCATCGTGGTCGCCGTCATGGCGGCGGTCATCCCGCTCGAGGCACTGGCCCAGCTGGTCAACATCGGCACGCTGTTCGCGTTCATCCTGGTGTCGGCCGGTGTGGTCGTGCTCCGGCGCACCCGGCCCGACCTGCCGCGGTCGTTCCGGACCCCGTTCGTGCCGTGGGTCCCGGCGCTGGCGGTCCTCAGCTGCCTGTACCTGATGCTCAACCTGCCCGGGGAGACCTGGCTGCGGTTCCTCGCCTGGATGGTCCTCGGTGTCGTCGTGTACGCGGTATACGGCCGGCGGCACAGCCGCCTGGCAGGCGCGCCGCCGGCTCCGGGGCCGGCTCCCAGGTAGTCCGTCAGGACCGTTCTGCGGGGCCCGTTCGGACCAGGCTGCCCGAAAACGGTTCCAGGCGCGTATCTCCGCCCCCACACTTGCGCACGCACCGGCAGCCCCTCGGGGCTCTGAGACCGGGTGGGTGGCCGCGGTCCGAGGGGGGTCGCGGTCACCCACCCTTTCTGCGGGTCCGTGTTCCGAGGGGGGAGCGCGGCACCGCGGGTGACATGGCGGTGACATCGCGGAGGCCGCGCCCCGAGCGGGACGCGGCCTCCGTACATCTACGGCACATCTACGGCCTACGGCAGGCTGGCGAGCCCCTGCGCCAGGAAGCGCTTGCCGGTGACCGTCTCGCTGATCCCGGTGCGGTCCAGGTACGGCGTGATGCCGCCGTTGGCGAAGGCCCAGCCGCCGCCCAGCAGCAGCGCCAGGTCGACGTCCTGCGGTTCCGCGACGACGCCCTCCCTGACGATCCGGTCGGCCTCGTCTGCGATCGCCTCGAGCGCGTTCTGCAGGACCTGCTCCCCGGTGAGGACCGTGCTGCCGGTCTCGAACAGCTTCTGGGCGTCCGGGTCGATCGTGCCATCGGCGCCGAACAGCGACGTCACACCGTTCTGCACCAGCCGGCCGAGGTTCGGCGAGACGTAGAAGCGGTCCGGGAACGCCTCGTGCAGCGTCTCGGCCACGTGCTGGCTGACCGGTAGGCCGGTGAACGACAGCAGCTGCAGGGGCGACATCGGGAGCCCGAGCGGGTCGAGCGCCTTGTCGGCGACCTCGAACGGCGTGCCCTCGTCGATGGCCTTGGTGACCTCGCCGAAGAAGCGCATGAACAGCCGGTTCGTGACGAACGCCGGGGCGTCCTTCACGAGGATGCAGCTCTTCTTCAGGGCCTTGCCGGTGGCGAACGCGGTCGCCAGCGCGGCGTCGTCGGTCTTCTCGGCGCGCACGATCTCCAGCAGCGGCAGGACTGCGACCGGGTTGAAGAAATGGAAGCCCACGACCCGCTCGGGGTGCTGCAGGTCGCTCGCCATCTCGGTGATCGACAGCGACGAGGTGTTGGTCGCCAGGACGCACTCGGCCGAGACGTGCTGCTCGAGCTCGGCCAGCACCGTCTTCTTGACGCCCATCTCCTCGAAGACCGCCTCGATGACGAAGTCGGCGTCGTTGAACGCGTCCTTCGTCAGCGAGCCGGTCAGCAGGCCCTTGAGCCGGTTGGCCTTGTCCTTGCCGACCCGGCCCTTCTGCAGGAGCTTGTCGACCTCGCCATGGGCGTAGGCGACGCCCCCGTCGAGCCGGCCCTGGTCGAGGTCGGTCATGACCACGGGCACCTCGAGCCGCTGGGCGAACAGCAGTGCCAGCTGGGACGCCATCAGGCCGGCGCCGACGACGCCCACCTTGGTGACCTTGCGGGCGAGCGCCTTGTCCGGGGCTCCAGCCGGCCGCTTGGCCCGGCGCTGCACGAGGTCGAACGCGTACAGGCCGGCGCGCAGCTCCTCGCTGAAGATGAGGTCGGCGAGCGCCTCGTCCTCGGCGGCGGTGCCCTCCTCGAACGACGCGGTCTCGGCGAGCGCGACGAGGTCGAGGGCCTTGTACGGCGCGGGGGAGGAGCCCTTGACCTTCGCGTCGACGAACCAGCGGGCGCCGGCGACCACGTCCTGCCACGCCTTCCCGCGCTCGATCACGGGCCGCTCGACCGTGACGGCACCGTTCAGCACCTGGCCGGCCCAGTCGAGCGAGCGCTCGAGGAAGTCGGCCGGCTCGAACCCCGCGTCGGCGATCCCGAGTTCGAGGGCCTGCGGCCCCTTGAGCATCTTGTTCTGTGACAGGGCGTTGTTGATGATGACCTGCAGGGCCTTCTCCGGGCCGATGAGGTTCGGCAGCAGCTGGGTGCCGCCCCAGCCGGGCACCAGGCCGAGGAAGCACTCGGGTAGGGCCAGCGCCGGCACGCCGGTGGAGATGGTCCGGTAGTCGCAGTGCAGCGCGATCTCCAGACCGCCACCCATCGCGGCGCCGTTGACGAACGCGAACGTCGGGACGGCCGCGTCCTTCAGCCGCTTGAAGACCCGGTGGCCCTCACGACCCGTGGCGAGCGCCTGCTCCCGGTCCTGGATGGATGCGATCCCCTTGAGGTCGGCGCCGACCGCGAAGATGAACGGCTTGCCCGTGACCGCGATGGCCGCGACGCGCGGCTCGTGCGCCTCGATCTCGGTCAGCGCCGCGTCGATGTTCGCCAGGCCCCGCTCACCGAACGTCGTGGGCTTGGTGTGGTCGAAGCCGTTGTCCATCGTCAGCAGCGCGATCTCGCCCGCGACTCCGGGGACCTCGACGTAGCGCACCTTGGCGGAGGTGACGACCTCCTCGTACTGCTCGCTCACTTCTTCGTCCCCTCGAAGTTGGGGTTCTCCCAGATGACCGTGCCGCCCATGCCGAAGCCGACGCACATCGCAGTCAGGCCGTAGCGGACGTCCGGGCGCTCGGAGAACTGGCGGGCCAGTTGGGTCATGAGGCGTACGCCGGACGAGGCCAGCGGGTGCCCGAGGGCGATCGCGCCGCCGTACGGGTTGACGCGGGCGTCGTCGTCGGCGATGCCGAAGTGGTCGAGGAACGCGAGCACCTGGACCGCGAAGGCCTCGTTGAGCTCGAACAGGTCGATGTCCCCGATGGTCAGGCCGCTGCTGCGCAGCGCCTTCT
>JAOPWV010000023.1 GCA_025965475.1 Frankiales bacterium
GGCGGCGAGGCAGGCGACGGCGCAGACGGCGGCGAGGACGGCGGCGTGGGGCGCGCCGCCGGCACGGGCCCGCAGATGAAGCGGGGCTCCGGCAGGTAGCGGGTCGTGAACGGCTCCCGCCGGACCACGCGTCCGCCCTGGCTGAACACCCGCGTCACGACGATGTCGAAGCCCTCGGCGCCGGTGGACGAGGTGCAGTCCGGCCGGTCGACGTACTGGATCCCGAACGTCCGGATCCGCGTGCGCGGCCCGGTCTCGGACGTGACGTCGTACCGCTTCGCGCCCCAGAAGGTCACGGTGATCGACGTCGGGGTGTACGAGGTCTTGATGAGCACGCCGTTCGGCGAGTCGTTCTGGAACCGGAAGTCCGGCTCGGGGAACGACACCGTCGACTCGCGGCCCGGCGGGTAGCGGCTGATGTAGTAGCTGTGCGGCGTGTGCTGCACGTCCTTGAGCCCGCTGAAGAACACCGCGTTGAACAGCGTGGTGGTGAACTGCGAGATCCCGCCGCCGATGTCGTTGACGAACTGCCCGTGCAGGATCTGCGGCGCCGACCGGAAGCCGCGGGCCGCGTCCCGCTTGCCGACCACACCGTTGAGGCTGAAGACCTCGCCCGGCAGCACGACGTACCCGTCGAGGAGCTCGGCGATGGTGTGGATGTTCGTCACCCGGTTCGCGCAGCACGGGTGGTAGGTCGTGAACGTGCCGATCGCCTCCCGCACGCCCAGCGTCGTCGCCCGCGAAGTGGTGACGCGCGGGGTGGTGACCTCCAGCCCCACGGCGGTACGGCGGGGAGCCGGCGCGGTCAGTACGCCGGAGAGCGCCTTCTCCAGCGCGGCCGCCTTGATCGTGCGGCCGTCCCGGCCCGGTACGAGCACCGGCTGGCCCGAGGTCACGTCGAAGGTCGCGTCGACGGGCGTCCGCTCGACCGCCCGCACGGTGCGGCCGAGGGAGGCGAGCACCTTGGCACCGTCCAGGTGCTGCCGCAGCGCGCCGTCGTCGTTCACGGTGAAGCTCAGCCCGGCCGCCACATCGGCCGCCCGGACGGTGACCGGGCGGCCCTCGACGTCGACCGTCACGGGCGCGGCGACCGCCGGCCGGGCCAGCGACGTCAGGGCCTTCTGCACGTCCTCGGGCGAGCTCTTGACCTTCTGCTCGGAGACCGGGACGTGCACCGACGGCTGGCGCAGCCACGCACGGGACACGGCGTCGGCCGCGGCGGCGACGTCGAGGCGGCGGCCGGCCAGCGGCTGCACGGGCACCGGAGACGCGCCGCGGAAGGTGATGGTGCCCTCCCGCGGGGCCCGGTCGACTCCGAGCGCGAGCCGCTTCAGCGCGGCCGAGAGGACGCCGCGATCCACCGTCGTACGAGGGGCCACGTCGCGGCGGGCACCGAACAGCCCGCGCAGCCGGGACAACGGGCCGGCGGAGGTGGCGTCCGCGACCGTGGCCGCGACGTCCAGCCGCAGGCCGGACGTGGCAGGCGGGAGGGCGAGCCGGACCTCGCCGGCGACCAGCGTGAGCGGCCGGGCGGCCTGCGGCGCGAGCCGGCTCTCGACGAGGGCACGGGCCTGCGCCGGCGTACGGCCCGACAGGTCGTGTCCTGCGACATGCACGCCGCGGGGCACGTCACCGTCTGCGAACGCGAACGACGCTCCGTAGCCGAGGACGAGCAGCCCGAGGATGCCCCCGGCCGCGAGTACGGCCGGGCGTGGAAGCGGAGGCATCAGTCGCTGAAGGTCCCGTAGCGGCCTTCGAAGAACAGCAGCGGCCTGCCGTGCGGATCGGGCAGCCCCAGCCCGAGCACCTCGCCCAGCACGACCGTGTGGTCACCGCCGTCGGTCGTGGAGACGGTGCGGCACTCGAGGGTGGCCAGGGATCCGTGCAGGAGCGCGGCCCCGGTGTGCTCGCCGACCACGTACTGGACCCCGTCGAACTGGCGGCCCAGGTCGCGGCCCCGGTGCGCGAAGTGCTCGGACAGCACCGCCTGCTCGACCGCGAGCACGGAGACGCCCCAGGTGCCGGTCGCGAGGACCGAGTCATGGAAGCGGGCGACCTTCTCGGCGCAGAAGAGCACCAGGACGGGATCGAGCGAAACGGACGCGAACGAGCTGCACGTCATCGCGTGGTGCTCGCCGCCCAGGGTGGTCGACACGACCGTCACCCCTGTCGCGAACCGCCCCACGACCCGCCGGTAGTCCAGCGGGTCCAGGGCCGTGGTCACACGCGCGAGCCTACCCAGGGGGCTGCCACGCCCTGACGAACAGCGGGACGGAGGCTCCCAGGGCAGCCCCGAGCACGAACAGCAGGTACATCGTCTGCAGGTCCTGCGTGACCAGGAGGTCACCCCCGGGCCCGCGGCCGAGGACGACGACAGAGACACCGATCGCCGTAGCGAGCACCAGCTGACCGGGCAGCCGCGACCGCAGCAGCCGGATGGCCGTGCTGCCGAGCGCGGCGTTCACGACGAACGCCAGGACTGCGCTCAGCGGGACGAGGTGCCCGCCGACCCGGAAGGGCAGCAACAGCAGGGTGAACAGGTTCAGGATCACGGCGATCAGCACCGTGAGCGCGATCCCGCCCAGGCGCACGGAGGTACGCACGGGTGCAGGCTCCGGCGAGGTCACGCCGGGCAGCCTCGCACGTCAGTCTGTGGGGACCGGGGCGTCCTCGCGCAGGTCGATCAGGCCCGGCCGCGGACCCGCGGCGGCAGCCGCTTCGAGGACGTCGGTGATCTCCCGGCCGATCAGCTCGTGCCGGTCGAGCAGCGCGTCGCGCAGGGCCTCGACGAGATGCCGGTGCTCCACGAGCAGCGCCATGACCCTCGCCTTCTGCTCCTGCAGCAGGCCCTCGACGGCGTCCCGGCCGCGGTCGTCCGCGAGCACCCGCCCGACGATGTTGGTGTCGGAGAAGGAGCTGTTGGCGATCGCGGCGTACGAGATGAGGCTGCCGTTCATGCCGTGCGCGCCGACCATCTCGGCCGCGCAATTGGTCGCGTAGAGCAGGTCTCCCCCGGGGCCGGTGGACACGTCGCCGAAGAAGATCTCCTCGGCGCACTGGCCGGCCAGCGCGATCTGGACCAGCGCCCGCAGCTCGGTGCGCGAGCGGGTGAAGACGTCGTCCCGGTCCCCGTGGGCGAGCAGGCCGAGAGCACCGCGGCGCTTGATGATCGTGAGGACCTCGAGCCGGCGCTGCGGCGCGGTCAGCCAGGCCGCGGTGGCGTGGCCGGCCTCGTGCGTGGCGATGAGGCGCAGCTCGTGGTCGGTGTAGCCGACCGGCTGGCCCTGCCCGACCTCCTCCACGAGCCGGGCCTGCTCGACGTCCTTCCAGGTCATGGCCCGGCGGCCCTGGCGGACCGCGTTGACCAGCGCCTCGTCGAACAGGTGCTCGATCATCACCGGCGTGTAGCCCTGCGTCACGGCGGCGAGCGCGTCGCGACGCTCCTCGTCGAGCTCGTCGGTGTGCGCCTTGCTGCCCAGGAAGTGGTCGATGAGTGCGCGGCGGCCGGCCTTCGCGGGGAGCTCGAAGGTGAGCCGGCGGTCGAAGCGGCCCGGCCGCAGCAGCGCGGGATCGAGGCTGTCGGCACGGTTGGTGGCGGCGATGAGCAGCACGTTCGTCGGCACGGTCCGCGGCCGCTGGAGCTGGCGGTCCGGCGCCAGGAACAGGTTGATCCGGTCGACGCACCAGCCGCCCAGCCGTTGCCAGCCGGTCAGGGCGTCGAAGGACTGCATCTGCACGAGCATCTCGTTGACGACGCCGCCGGTGCCCTCGCTGACGAACGAGTTCGTGACCATGCCGGCGTACGACGCCGGGAGCGAAGCCGTCCCGTGACAGCCGTGGACCGCGGTCATGCCGGTGGCCACGCCGCCGCGGGACATGGCGATCGCGTCGATCTCCTCGATGAACCCGATCGCGCCGCCCTCCTTGCGGGCGGCCTTGCGCAGCTCCTTGAAGTACGACCGGATCTTCTTCGCCGTCGCGCCGTACCACATGGACTGGAACGACGTCGCACTCACGAACAGGAAGGGCACGCCCGCCTCGCGGGCCATCGCCCGGGCCAGGTGCGTCTTGCCGGTGCCGGGCGCCCCTTCGAACAGCAGGCCCCGCCGCGGGCTGCCGCCCATCTCCTCGGAGAACGTCTTGTGCGCGAGGAACAGGTTGAGCGAGCGCACCACGTCGTCCTTGACCGCGTCGATCCCGACGACGTCGTCCAGCGTGGTGGTGATCTGCTCGGGCCGGTACGTCACGTGCGGCGAGCGGGCCGACATGACCTGCTGGCCGACGGCCATGAACAGGAGCAGGCCGAAGAACACGATGATCGTCAGCAGGAACGGGTCCACGTGCGGCAGCGGGACGAACGGGCCTTGGCCGCCGTACGTGGACGCCCGCCAGGACAGCAGCGCGGCGAGCGCCAGGATGACGACCGTCAGCTTGACCCAGCGGCGGCGGCGGCGTGACTCGCGGGTCAGCCCGACGTCGGCGGACCGCATCGACAGAACCGCGTCGGACGCGGTCCCCAGGAGCGTGCCCAGAGCGGGGCTCACCGCGGGGGCAGGGGCGTCTCGGTCCGGCACGCGGGCTCCTCGGGCTTCACACAGCGTCACCGGCGCGACAGCACGGCGGCCGTTCTCGTGCCCGATTGTTCGCTACCGGACGCCTGCCGTCACTACGCAGAGTGAGAGATGCGCGAGAACCACCCGTTCGGCGTATCCAGCGACGGCAGCCGCGCGCCGATGTCGCGAGGTCGGGCTAGTCCAAACCGGCGAACAGGTCGTCCTCGCGGCCCTGCGGGCCGGCGCCCGGACCGCGCTCGCCGCGGGCGAGGACGAAGTACTCCACCCCGAACGCCCGCTGCCCGATGTTGTTGGACAGCGCGAAGAACGGGCCGTCGACCTCGATCTGCGTCTTGTGGGCACGCATCGCGGCGGTCTTCGCCTCGAGCCAGTCCCGGGCGTCGACCTCGGTCGTGACCTGGTCGTCCGGGGTGCCGATCGGAAGGTCCTCAGCCGAGTCCGCGCCGAAGAAGTTCGTCTCGCCGCTGGCCTTGAGCTGGTCGATGCCGGCCTGCAGCACGCTCTTGGGGAACGCCGTGTGGTACAGCTTCGACGCCTGCCAGGGCTCCCCGACACCCGGCTCGTACGACGGGTCGCCGGCCGCGTCGAACGCCGCCGTCGCGACCCGGTGGGCCTGGATGTGGTCGGGGTGGCCGTAGCCGCCGTTGTCGTCGTACGTGATGACGACCTGCGGCCGGATCTCGCGGACGACCGCGACCAGTTCGCGTACGGCCTCGTCGAACGGCGCCTGCCAGAACGTGTCGGGCCGCGCGTTCGCGGGGGTGTCCATCATGCCGCTGTCCCGCCAGCGGCCAGGGCCGCCGAGGAACCGGTGGTCGCGGACGCCGAGCGCCTCGCAGGCGGCGGCCAGTTCGCCGATCCGGTGCTGCCCGAGGCCGTCCTCGCGGTCGGCCGCGAGGTGCTCGAGCTCGGGGACCAGGACCTCGCCCTCCTCGCCCAACGTGCATGTCACGAGGGTGACGAGCGCGTGCTGGGCGGCGTACTTGGCCATCGTGGCGCCGGTCCCGATCGTCTCGTCGTCGGGGTGGGCGTGCACGAGCAGCAGCCGCCGCGGGTGGTCGAGGGGGGCGAAGGCCTCCGGGTCTGCCAGGCCGTCCACGGCGGTGGCAGCCTCCGCGAGGACGGCCTCGGCCGCATCGGCGGGAAGCTTCTCGCCCGGATCCGGCGGCGGGGGCAGGGTGGCGTCGCTCATACGCCGACCTTACGTGCGGTTGCGTGACAGGCTGCCCGCGTGAGCAGAGAGCGGCTGACGTCGCAGGTCGGAAGGCTGGGCCGGATCATGCTCGCGGCGCTGCTTGTCAGCGCGCTGGTCAGCGCGACCGTGCTCATCGCGCTGGCCGGCTGGCTCGCCCCCCGCACCGACCGCTACTGGGAGGGCGGCAAGGCGATCCGCCAGGCGCACCTGGCCATGGTCGACCAGGAGACCGGCCTGCGGGCCTTTCTGCTGACCGACGAGACCGTCTTCCTGCAGCCCTACTTCCGGGGGCGCACGGACCTGCCGGGACTGAACGCCCAGGCCAGGGCAGCGTTCCGCGACCAGCCGGCGGCGCTCGCCCAGCTCGACGAGATGATCCGCCGGCAGCAGGCCTGGATCGAGCAGTGGGCACTGCCCACCTCGAACGGCGCGGCCGGGCTGGCCGGACGCGGCACGACGCCCCAGCTCATCGCGCACGTCATGCAGGGCACGAAGCTGTTCGACGCCTACCGGACGAGCGAGACGGCGAGCGAGGACACGGCCGACAAGCTCCGCGCCACCGCCAGGCAGCGGGTCGGCCAAGCGATGGTGGTCGGCCTGCTCGTCGGGCTGGGGGTCCTGCTCGCGAGTTCGATCGTCGTACGCCGGCAGCTCGGCCGGCTGACGGCGGACGTGGTGACCCCGGTCGGCGTGCTGCTCGCCACGATGCGCCGGCTGCGCGACGGCGACCTGAGCGCGCGCGCCCAGGTCGCCGGCCCGACCGAGCTGCGCCAGATCGGTGCCGGCCTGGACGAGATGGCCGCCGCATTGAGCCGGCAGCAGGACCTGGTCGAGCAACGCGAGAGCGAGCTGGTGACGTCCCGGCGTGAGGCCGAGGCGGCCAACGAGGCGAAGTCGGCGTTCCTCGCCACGATGTCCCACGAGATCCGCACCCCGATGAACGCGGTCATCGGGATGAGCGGCCTCCTGCTCGACACCGACCTGGACTCCACGCAGCGCGACTTCGCCGAGACGGTGCGCAGCAGCGGCGACCAGCTGCTCGCGATCATCAACGACATCCTCGACTTCTCCAAGATCGAGTCCGGCGAGCTCGAGCTGGAACAGCAGCCCTTCTCGGTGCGCGACTGCGTCGAGTCGGTCCTGGAGCTCGTTGCCGCCCAGGCGGCCGCGCAGGGCCTGGACCTGGCCTACGAGCTGTGCGACAGCGTGCCTGCTGTGCTCGTCGGCGACGTCACACGGCTGCGCCAGGTGCTGCTCAACCTGACCGGGAACGCGGTCAAGTTCACCGACCGCGGCGAGGTCGTCATCAGGGTCAGCACCGGTGAGGGCTCGGAGCTGACCTTCGACGTGTGTGACAGCGGCATCGGCATCCCCGAGGACCGGCTCGACCGGCTGTTCCTCTCGTTCAGCCAAGTCGACACCTCGACCACCCGGGTCTACGGCGGAACCGGCCTCGGCCTGGCGATCAGCAAGCGACTGGCCGAGGCCATGGGCGGCAGCCTCCAGGTCGCGAGCACCGTCGGCACCGGCTCGACGTTCAGCCTGCGGCTGTCCCTGCCGCCCGGTGAGGAGACCGAGGACGCGCTGCGCATCCCGCCCGCCGAACTGCCAGGGCGCAGCGCCCTCATCGTCGACGACAACGAGACCAACCGCATGATCCTGCGCCGCCAGCTGACCGGCTGGGGCATGCGCGTCGTCGAACAGGGCGACCCGCAGCAGGCGCTGATCCAGGTGCGGGCCGGCGCGTCGTACGACGTCGTCCTGCTCGACATGCACATGCCCGGGATGGACGGCCTCGAGCTGGCCCAGCACCTGCGGGCGCAGCCATCGACCGCCACCACCCCGATGCTCATGCTCACCTCGCTCGGGCAGCGGCCGGCCGGCTCCGAGGACCTCCACCTGGTGCACCTGATCAAACCGGTCAAGGCCGCCGTGCTGCGCGACGCCGTCGCCAGGGCGCTCGGGGCGCGGGACCAGGGCGACCGGCCGGGAGCGGCGACAGTCAGCCAGGAACGGCTGCGCGTCCTGCTCGCCGAGGACAACCTCGTCAACCAGAAGGTCGCGGTCCTCCAGCTCGACAAGCTCGGCCACCTCTCGGACGTCGTCAGCAACGGGCAGGAGGCACTGGCCGCACTGCAGCTGGCGGCGTACGACGTCGTACTGATGGACCTGCAGATGCCGGTCATGGACGGCCTCGAAGCGACCCGGCTCATCCGGACCGAGCTGCCGCCCGAACGGCAGCCGCGGATCATCGCGATGACCGCGAACGCGCTCGTGGACCACCGCGAAGCCGCCCAGGCCGCCGGCATGGACGACTACCTCGCCAAGCCGGTCCGGCTCGAAGAACTCGCGGCCGCGCTCGCCCGCACCACCAAGTCCGTCAGGGCCGTCGCACCCCCCGCCCGCCGGGAGGCTCCCGTGACCGACCCCGTCGACCCGTCGGTCCTGCTCGCGCTGAACACCCAGCTCGGCCCGGGTGCGGCCGGGCTGCGCGACACCCTCATCGACACCTGGGAGACGGAGACCGACAAGCGGCTGGCCGACCTGAAGGAGGCCGTCGCGGCCGGTGACGGCCTCGCCGTCGCGCGGATCGCGCACACGATCAAGGGCGGCAGCGCCGCACTCGGCGCGCACCGCCTCGCGGCCGTCTGCACCGAGGTCGAGCAGGCGGTGCGGGACGGCGGGACCGACCTCGAGGGCGCCGCGGCACGACTGCAGGACGCGGCCGCCGAAGCCAGGACGGGGCTGTCCGCACTGCGTGGCGGCTGAGCCGCAACGCGCCTGCCGGGTCTACAAGGGGATCACCGACGAGCTGCTCGCTCAGTTCAGCAGCGGGTCCTCGGGGTAGTTCGCCGCGAACGCGAGCGGAGCCCCCTGCCGCCGGAGCACGTGCTGCCAGAGCTGCTCCGGGTAGGCGTGGAAGGCGTCGGACGGCAGGGCGTCGACCACCCACCAGGCGCCTTCCTCCACCTCCGCCTCGAGCTGCCCCGGCGACCAGCCGGCGTAGCCCGCGAAGATCCGCACCTCGCTCACGGCGGTCTGCACCTCCTCCGGGGAGGCGTCCAGATCCACCGTGCCCAGAGCGGTCCCGGGAGCGCCCTCCAGCACCGAGTAGGCCCCGACACCGGGCGCGCCGGGACGGCCGTGACCGAGCGCGATGGCGGCGTTCGGCTGCACGGGTCCGCCGGTGAACACCACCGGCGGCTCCGCGGCGAGCGGGTGCCAGGCCTCGAGGACCTCGCCGACACCGGTGCCGGTCGGCTGGTTGAGCACCAGACCGAGGGCGCCGTCCTCGTCGTCGACCTGCAGCAGCAGGACCACCGACCGGGCGAAGTGCGGGTCGGCCAGCAGCGGTGTCGCGACTGCCAGCCGTCCAGCCTTCACCATGTCGTCACAGGGTCCTCACCGGTCTAGGAGAGCGCAGCCTTGGCCTTGTTGCGCGAGCTGCGGGCCCGCTCGCCCTGGTCGAGGATGACCTTGCGGATGCGGACCTCGGCCGGGGTGACCTCGACGCACTCGTCCTCGCGGCAGAACTCGAGCGCCTGCTCGAGGCTGAGCTGCTTGTGCGGGATGAGCGGCACGAGAACGTCGGAGGAGCTCTGCCGCATGTTCGTCAGCTTCTTCTCCTTCGTGGCGTTGACGTCCATGTCGTCGGCGCGGCTGTTCTCGCCGACGACCATGCCCTCGTACACCTCGGTGCCGGGCGGGACGAACAGCGTGCCGCGCTCCTGCAGGTTCGCCAGCGCGAAGCCGGTCGTGGGGCCGCTGCGGTCGGCGACGAGCGAGCCGGACGGGCGGGTGCGGATGTCGCCGTGCCACGGCTCGTACCGTTCGTGGACGTGGTGCAGCAGGCCGGTGCCGCGCGTCTCGGTGAGGAACTCGGTGCGGAAGCCGATCAGGCCGCGGGCCGGGACGATGTACTCCATCCGGGTCCAGCCGGTGCCGTGGTCGACCATCTGCTCGAGACGGCCCTTGCGCAGCGCCATCAGTTGGATGAGCACGCCCTGGTAGTCGCTCGGCGTGTCGATGGTGAGGCGCTCCATCGGCTCGTGGATCTTGCCGTCGACGAGCCGGGTGACGACCTGCGGCTTTCCGACGGTGAGCTCGAAGCCCTCGCGGCGCATGACCTCGACGAGGATGGCCAGCTGCAGCTCGCCGCGGCCCTGGACCTCCCAGGTGTCCGGGCGCTCGGTGCTCTCCACGCGGATGGAGACGTTGCCGACGAGCTCCTTGTCCAGCCGGTCCTTGACCTGGCGGGCCGTGAGCTTCTTGCCGCTCCTGCCGGCCATCGGGCTGGTGTTGATGCCGATCGTCATCGAGATGTTGGGCTCGTCGATGGTCATGAGCGGCAGCGGGCGCGGGTCGGCCGGGTCGGCCAGGGTCTCGCCGATGAAGATCTCGGGGATACCGGCGATCGCGACGATCTCGCCGGGGCCGGCGGACTCGATGGCGACCCGCTCGAGGGCCTCGGTGCCGAGCAGCTCGGTGAGCTTGACGTTCTCGACGGTGCCGTCCTTCTTGCACCAGGCGACCGTCTGACCCTTGGTCATCGTGCCGTTGTGGATGCGGCACAGCGCCAGGCGGCCGAGGTACGGGGAGGCGTCGAGGTTGGTGACGTGCGCCTGCAGGGGCGCGCCCTCGGTGTACGTCGGAGCCGGGATCGTGTTCTTGATGACCTCGAACAGCGGCTCGAGGTCCGGGCTGTCCGGGCTGGTCCCGTTCTCCGGGCGGTTCAGCGACGCCTGGCCGGTCTTGGCCTGGCAGTAGACGATCGGGAAGTCGATCTGCTCCGCGGTGGCGTCGAGGTCCATGAACAGCTCGTAGGTCTCGTCGACGACCTCGGCGATCCGGGCGTCCGACCGGTCCACCTTGTTGATGATCAGGATGACCGGCATGTTCTGCGCCAGCGCCTTGCGCAGCACGAACCGGGTCTGCGGCAGCGGGCCCTCCGACGCGTCGACGAGCAGCGCGACGCCGTCGACCATCGACAGCCCGCGCTCGACCTCGCCGCCGAAGTCGGCGTGGCCGGGGGTGTCGATGATGTTGATGAGCATGTCCTTGCGCCGCACC
The DNA here is from genome assembly GCA_025965475.1 of Frankiales bacterium. GTDB lineage: Bacteria > Actinomycetota > Actinomycetes > Mycobacteriales > SCTD01 > RYN-124. The sequence continues at coordinate 10,840 of JAOPWV010000023.1, forward strand.
GCGGTGTTCTTCGCAAGGATCGTGATGCCCTTTTCGCGCTCCAGGTCCATCGAGTCCATGACCCGATCCTTGACAGCGCCCTCCTCCTGCTGGTGCTGCGTGTAGGCACCGGACTGCAGGAGCATCGCGTCGACCAGCGTCGTCTTGCCATGGTCGACGTGGGCGATGATCGCGACGTTGCGGATGTCGTCACGGGTGGGCATGGGGGAACTCCGATGGCTCGGCAGGGGTCAGAAAGATGACTGCCGAGCGGGGCACGGCGCCCCCCAGTCTACGTGCGGCCCGCAGGCCGCCCTCTACTCCAGCCGGAAGCCGACCTTCAGGCTCACCTGGAAGGCCGAGACCTCGCCGTCCTGGACCTGGCCGCGGATCTCGGTCGCCTCGAACCACTCCACGTTGCGGACGGTCCGGGAGACCCGGGCGATGCCGTTGCGGATGGCCTGCTGCACCGACTCGGGCGACGACCCGACGACCTCGGTGACGCGGTAGACGTGGTCACTCACGTGGCACTCCCCTTCGACGTGTGGTTCCGCAGGATGACACGACCCGGGACGTCCGGGTGCTTTACCTCCCGGCCGGGTTCATGATGGGCTCCTGTCCGCCGATGTGACGTGCGCCACACACCATCGGCGGTCGGTCCATGGTGAAGTTGCCCGGTCCTGGTGTGACCGAGGCCACAGTGCGGAGGTGAGGGGCATGCCCTTGCAGGAGGACGTCGCGGCGGCCCGGCGGGCCGTGCTGGATCTCGAACGGGCCACGGCGGCGGTGAGCCGCCACTACGACGACACGATCGACGTACGCCGGCTCAAAGCCGACGTCGCCCGCCTCAGCGGAGACCTCGACCTGCTGTGCGGGGCGAGACCCTCCTCGCCGCCGCCGACCCTCGAGGTCATCGACGACAGCGAGTACTCCCACGACTTCTGGATGGACGCCGAGGACGAGGGACTGGGGTCCTCGAGGCATCGCGCTCCCTGATCCCCTGTCCCCGACGAACGGACACCAGCTCGTATGACGACGACCGTCCCTGCCCCGGCAGGCACCGGCGCCCCCGGTCGCGCCACCATCGCGGCCCGCACCCTGCGCACCGACCGCTGGTGGGTCCAGCCGGCGATCACCGTCGGTGTCCTCGTGGCCTTCATCGTCTACTCGACGATCCGGGCGTTCGAGAACGCCAACTACTACGTCGAGCCGTACATCTCGCCGTTCTATTCGCCCTGCATCACGACCGCGTGCCAGGGCGACACGTTCCCCAAGCTGTTCAGCGGGCCGTCGTTCCTGACGCCGGCGCTCTACATCCTCATCGTCCCGCTCGGGTTCCGGCTCACCTGCTACTACTACCGGAAGGCCTACTACCGGTCGTTCTGGCTGTCACCGCCGGCCTGCGCGGTCGCCGAGCCGCGGGCCGGCTACTCCGGCGAGACCCGGTTCCCGCTGGTCTTCCAGAACGTGCACCGCTACTTCTTCCTGCTGGGCCTGGTCTTCAACGCGATCCTCACGTACGACGCGGTCCTGTCCTTCCGCGACCACGAGGGACGGTGGGGCCACATGGGCCTCGGCACCCTCGTGCTGCTGGCCAACGCGACGCTGCTCTGGCTCTACTCGCTGTCCTGCCACTCGTGCCGGCACATCGTCGGCGGCCGGCTCAACAACTTCTCCCGGCACCCGATGCGGTACCGGTTCTGGACGCTCGTGTCGAAGCTGAACGCCCGGCACATGCAGTTCGCCTGGGTGTCGCTGTTCGGTGTGGCGCTGACCGACCTCTACGTGCGGCTGCTCGCCACCGGCACGATCACCGACCTCCGGTTCTTCTGACACCTCCCACGACAGGACAAAGGTTTCCGCTGATGGCTGAGCTCGAACGCCACCACTACGACGTCGTCGTCATCGGCGCCGGAGGGGCGGGTCTGCGCGCTGCCATCGAGGCGCAGGCGTCCGGCGCCCGCGTCGCCGTGGTCTGCAAGTCCCTGCTGGGCAAGGCCCACACGGTCATGGCGGAGGGCGGGATCGCCGCCGCGATGGCCAACGTCTACCCCGAGGACAACTGGCAGGTGCACTTCCGCGACACCATGCGGGGCGGGAAGATGCTCAACCACTGGCGGATGGCCCAGCTCCACGCCCAGGAGGCACCGGACCGGGTCCGCGAGCTCGAGGACTGGGGCGCCCTGTTCGACCGCACCCCGGCCGGCCTGATCTCGCAGCGCGACTTCGGCGGGCACCGCTACGCCCGGCTCGCCCATGTCGGCGACCGCACCGGCCTGGAGCTCATCCGCACGCTGCAGCAGCGGGTCGTGGCGCTGGGCATCGACGTGTTCATGGAGTGCACGGTCACCCGCCTCATGACCGGCCCGGACGGCATCACCGGCGCCTTCGGCTACTGGCGGGAGTCCGGCCGGTTCATCTCCTGGCAGGCGCCCTCGGTGGTGCTGGCCACCGGCGGCATCGGCAAGTCCTACAAGGTCACGTCGAACTCCTGGGAGTACACCGGCGACGGGCACAGCCTGGCCCTGCAGGCCGGCGCGACGCTGGTCAACATGGAGTTCGTCCAGTTCCACCCGACAGGCATGGTCTGGCCTCCGTCGGTGCGCGGGATTCTGGTCACCGAGAGCGTGCGCGGCGACGGCGGGGTCCTCAAGAACTCCGAGGGCACGCGCTTCATGTTCGACTACATCCCGGAGTACTTCCGCAAGGAGACGGCCGACACGATCGAGGAGGCCGACCGCTGGTACGACGACAAGCGCAACAACCGGCGGCCCCCGGAGCTGCTCCCCCGTGATGAGGTGGCCAGGGCCATCAACTCGGAGGTCAAGGCGGGCCGCGGGACCGAGCACGGCGGTGTCTACCTCGACATCGCGTCCCGCCGGTCCAAGGAGTACATCCTCAAGCGGCTGCCCTCGATGTACCACCAGTTCATGGAGCTCGCCGAGGTCGACATCACGGCCGAGCCCATGGAGGTCGGGCCGACCTGCCACTACGTGATGGGCGGCGTGGAGGTCGACCCCGACACCGCCGCGGCCAAGATCCCTGGCCTGTACGCCGCCGGCGAGGTGGCCGGCGGCATGCACGGCTCGAACCGGCTCGGCGGCAACTCGCTGTCGGACCTGCTCGTGTTCGGGCGCCGGGCCGGCGCATCGGCAGCGGCGTACGCGCAGGCGCACCCGGTGACGGCCGCGCAGCTCGACGACGACGCCGTCGCGGAGGCCGGGAAGGCCGCGCTGGCGCCGTTCGAGCGGGAGGGCGGCGAGAACCCGTACACGATCCAGCACGACCTGCAGCAGACGATGAACGACCTCGTCGGGATCATCCGTACCGAGCCGGAGATGCGGGAGGCCCTGGACCGGATCGAGGAGCTGAAGAAGCGGGTGGCGAACCTCTCCGTCGAGGGGCACCGGCAGTACAACCCGGGCTGGCACCTCGCGCTCGACCTGCCGCACATGCTCAAGGTCTCCGAGTGCATCGCGAAGGCCGCCCTCGAGCGGCAGGAGAGCCGCGGCGGCCACACCCGCGACGACTTCCCCGGGCCGACGCCCGAGTGGGGCGCGCTCAACGTGATCTGCAGCGAGCACGACGGTTCGATCAGCCTCCTGCGGCAGCCGCTGCCGCAGATGCCCGAGGATCTCGCCACCCTGTTCGAGGAGACGCCGGCATGACGTACGACGCGAAGCTGCGGGTCTGGCGCGGGGACGCCGACGGCGGGGAGCTGCGGGACTTCACGGTCGAGGCGAACGACGGCGAGGTCGTCCTCGACGTCATCCACCGGCTGCAGGCCACCCAGGCCGGGGATCTCGCGGTGCGGTGGAACTGCAAGGCCGGCAAGTGCGGCTCCTGCAGTGCCGAGATCAACGGCCGCCCCCGGCTGATGTGCCTGACCCGGATGAGCACGTTCGCCGAGGACGACGTCATCACCGTCACGCCGATGCGCACGTTCCCGGTGATCCGCGACCTCGTCACCGACGTCTCGTACAACTACGAGAAGGCGGCGCAGATCCCCGCGTTCACGCCGCAGCCCCGCGACGCCGACGGCAACCACCGCATGCAGCAGGTCGACGTCGAGCGGCCGCAGGAGTTCCGCAAGTGCATCGAGTGCTTCCTGTGCCAGGACGTCTGCCACGTCGTACGCGACCACGAGGACAACAAGAAGGTGTTCGCCGGTCCGCGCTTCCTCATGCGGCTCGCCGAGCTGGACATGCACCCGCTGGACAACCTGGACCGGCGCAAGGTCTCGCAGGAGAACTTCGGCGTCGGCATGTGCAACATCACCAAGTGCTGCAGTGAGGTCTGCCCCGAAGGCATCCACATCACCGACAACGCGATCATCCCGCTCAAGGAGCGCGTGGTGGACCGCAAGTACGACCCGATCACCTGGCTCGGCGCCAAGATCGGCCGCCGCCCGCATTCCTGACCATGCTGCGGCCAGGCGGTCCTGCTACCGCTTCCGGTTGAACATGCGCGCGGCGAGAACGCCGAGCACGATGCCGAACACGATGAACAGGATGACGACGAACAGGATCAGCCGGCCGATGCCGCGCAGCACTCCCCTCGCCTCGAGGTCCATCCCGGTGTAGAGAGCGGCGTGCAATGACGTCATGACGTCTCCGATCGTCGCGCCGGCCCACGCTCACGGTCCCTGAGGGCTGTGGCGATTCTCCCCCCGGACGGACCAGATCACCAGGTCGGCCGGTCCTGAGCGGCGGCGACCGGTCGACGACCTCACGCCGGTGCAACCCGCGGGGAGCAGTTTCCCTGCGGGGCCGGTAGGGATGACTGCCGCCGGGGCCTGCATCACGGTCGGCTCCTGCGGCTCATCCAAGGGGTCGAAGAGAGGGTTGTCTCCGTTGTGCGGCATCGCAGGGTGGATCAGCTGGGATGGCGGGACCCGGCCCGCCTCGTGGGTGCGCCGGATGGGACAGCTGCTGAACCACCGTGGCCCTGACGACGCCCGGGAGCGGCAGTGGGACACCGCAGGACTGGCCTTCCGCCGGCTGGCGCTGCTGGACCTCGCCGGTGGCGCGCAACCCGCCACGGACGAGGCGGGGCGGCTGTGGTCGGTGTTCAACGGCGAGATCTACAACCACGCCGAGCTGCGGCAGCGGTTGCTGGCGCTGGGCCATCGGATCCGCGGCACCGGGGACGCCGCCCTGATCCCGCACCTGTACGAGGAGTGGGGCGAGGAGTTCGTCCACCAGCTGCGCGGGATGTTCGCCATCGCGATCTACGACAGCCGGGACGACCGGCTCCTTCTCGTACGTGACGGTTTCGGCATCAAGCCCTTGTACTGGGGCGAGCCCGCCGGAGCGCTGGTGTTCGGGTCCGAGGTACGGGCCCTCCGGGTCGCGGGCCTCGCGGGAGAGACCTCGCCGGACGCGCTGTCCCAGTACCTCAGCTTCGGCTACGTACCCGACCCGATGACCATGTGGCAGGACGTCCACATGCTGCCTGCCGGCCATCTGCTGTGCGCCCACGACGGACGCGTCGACGTACGACGCTGGTGGTGCCCGGTCCTCGCACCCGCGCGGGCCGCCCCGCAGGAGCAGGTCGTGGACCAGCTGTTCGACTGCCTGGAGGAGTCCGTCTCCTCGCACCTGGCAGCGGACGTTCCCGTGGGCGCCTACCTGTCCAGCGGGGTCGACTCCAGCCTGCTGGTCGCGCTCGCCGCCCGGCGCCAGCCGGTGCGCACCTTCAGCATCGGGTTCGCCGGGAGCGAGGAGACCCTGAACGAGCTCACGGCCGCGCGGAAGCTCGCGGCGGCACTGGGCACCCAGCATCACGAACAGGTGGTGTCGGCGGAGGACTACTGGGCCGCCCTGCCGCGGATCGTGCGGAGCCAGGAGGAGCCGCTGGCGGACCCGAGTGCACCGGCTCTGTGGTTCCTCGCCGAGGCGGCGAGCCACCACGTCAAGGCCGTCCTGTCGGGGGAGGGCGCCGACGAGCTTTTCGGCGGCTACCCGATCTACCGTGAGCCGCAGGCGCTGCGCGCCGTGACCCGGCTACCACCGCGGGCCCGCTCGGGGCTGGGACTGCTGGCGGACCACCTGCCGGACGGGCAGCGCGGCAAGGGCTACCTGCGCAGGGGCAGCACGCCGCTGGAACAGCGCTTCCTGGGCAACAGCGCGATCTTCGACGACGAGGCGAAGGCGGCTCTGCTGACCCCTGACGGCCCCGGCGGGACCACGCCGTCCGCCTCCCTGGTGCGGCGGTACTACGCCGGCACGGAGGGCATCGACGCCGTCGCCCGCATGCAGACGGTCAGCATCTCCACCTGGCTGCCCTGCAACATCCTCATGAAGGCCGACAAGATGGCCATGGCCCACTCCGTGGAGGTGCGCGTCCCCTATCTGGACAGGGAGGTCTTCGCTCTGGCCCGCCGGCTCCCTCGGCGCCTCAGGGTCGGGGGACGCAGGACCAAAGTCGCGCTGCGGGCGGCGGCCGAACAGATCCTGCCCCGCGAGTGTGCGCAGCGGCCCAAGCTCGGCTTCCCCGTGCCGTTCCGGAGCTGGCTGGACGGGCGGATCGGAGCCGACGTGAGAGGGATGTTCGGCGACTGCGCCGATCCGCTGCTGGACCGGGCCGGCCTGTTGCGGCTGCTGGACGACGGCCGCCATCCGGACAGGCACCGGCGGGTCTGGGCCGTCATGACGTATCTCCTGTGGCGCGAGCAGCAGCGGTGCGCGTGAGGGCCGCGCCGTGACCGGGGAGAGGGCCCTGCAGGCGTCCCGTCGTACCGCGGCTGCCCGGGCCTCCGGCTCCGTGTGAGTCCCCGCCGCGTGCGGGTGCTCGGCGCCGTTGCCCTCCTCGCGTCGGGGACCCTCGTCCTGTCCGCCGGCCTCGCCACCCGGTCGTGGCCGTTCCCCGGGCATGCGCCCGCGGCCGCGCCCGTGACCAGCACCGGACTGCCCCCTGCCCGTGCGGTGCGACTGGGCTCGCCGCCCCCGGTCCGGCCGTCCGCCGGAGATGCGTTCGCCCCGGCTGCGCCGGTGCTGCTGAAGGTCCCCGTCCAGGGTCAGCTCCCTGAGCTGCGCAACGGCTGCGAGGTGACCAGCCTGTCCATGCTGCTGAGCTTCGTCGGCGAGGGCGTCGGCAAGATGCAGCTCGCCCGCGAGCAGGAGACCGACCCGGCACAGCCGGTCTTCGCTCCGGGAAGACGGGGGGACCTCAGCCGGATCCTCGCGTGGGGGGACCCCGCAGCAGGGTTCGTCGGCAACGTCTACGGGCCGTACGGGTACGGCATCCACCACGCGCCCCTGGCACGCCTGCTGGCCCGGAAGGTGCCGGGCCGGGCCGTCGACCTGACCGGGCGGGGGTTCGCCGACGTCCTCGCGCGGGTCCGTTCCGGCATGCCCGTGCTGGTGTGGACCACCACGACCATGCGGCCGACCAGCCGCTGGGTCACCTGGCGAGGCCCCAGAGGCCCGGTGCGGGCGACGTTCAGCGAGCATGCCGTCCTGCTCGTCGGCTACACCCGTACCGCTCTCGTCGTCAACGACCCCCTGACCGGCAGGCAGGAGTCCGTGGCCCCGGCGCCGTTCGTCGCGGCCTGGCGCCAGCTCGGACGCCAGGCCCTGACGGTCGCGCCGACGGGTGGGTGAGGCCGTAACCGGGCCACGGGCCGCCGATCGGTGCGAGCCCCCGCTGCCGTGGGTAGGAGGGCGAGCGTCGCGAACCCGGAGGGAGTGGCCACGTGACCGCAAGTCGTCCCCACCCGCTGGCCTCCGACCCGGAGGGCAGCGGCTGCCGGGCCATGCAGGCCGCCGACCTGCCCGCCATCGGCGTGCTGCACCCGCAGGTCCTCCCGCCCGACTTCTTCTCGCGACTCGGACCGGCCTTCCTCCGGCAGTACTACGCGAGCTTCCTGGACAGTCCTTTCGCCGTCGCGCTCGTGTACGTCGCCGACGGCCGCGTGGCCGGTTTCCTCGTGGGAGCCGTCGACCCCGGATCGCAGGTGGCGTGGACCCTTCGCCGGCATGGTCCGAGGATGGCGCTCACCGCCGTAGTCGCGTTGCTCCGCAAGCCCCCGCTGCTGCTGTACTTCGTGCGGACCCGGTTGCTGCGCTACGCCGCCGCCGTGATCCGGCGGCTGGTACCGAGCAGCCGGCCCGTCGCCGCGACGCAGCAGCCGGCGGCCACACTCGAGCAGCTCGGTGTCGCTCAGGACGGTCATCGGCGGGGCACGGGACGCTGCCTGGTCGCGACCTTCGAGCGGACGGTCCAGGCACGCGGTTGCACCGAGGTCCGCCTCCTCACGCGTGCCGACGCGGTCGGCGCGGGAGGTTTCTACCGAAAGCTGGGCTACGTCGCGGCCGGCACGTCGATCGGCCGCGACGGTGTCCCCTGGACCGTCTACCGGCACGCCCTGGCCTGACGACGCGCAGGCCTGTGAGCTACGAGGGCTGCGGGTGACGCGACGCCGCACCGACGGTCAGCAGCAGGCGCAGCTCGTGCACCAGTGGCAGGTCGACGGGGATCCACGGGACGTCCTCGAGCTCGTCCACGGTCAGCCAGCGGTGCTCGTCGTGGTCGACCAACGCCGGTTCCCCGCTGAGGATCCGGGCCGTGTAGACCCGCAGCACCGCTGACCCACCGATCGGCAGGTCCGTCCCGAGGCGGTCGCCGATCTCGGCGTCCACCCCGAGCTCCTCGTGCAGTTCCCGCCGTAGCGCCTGCTCGTCGGTCTCCCCCGGCTCGACCTTCCCGCCGGGGAACTCCCACAGCCCGGCGAGCCGCGGCGGCCCGGTGCGCCGGCTGGCCAGCACGCTCGGCGGCTCGTCACGGAGCAGGGCGGCTCCGACGACGCCGGTCGGTTCGGTGGGCTGCATGCCGGGCGACACTACGGTGCGCCCGGCACTCCCAGGAGGCTCAGGCGGTGGCGCCCCGGCTGTCGGCGATGTGCTCGGCGACCCGCCAGGCGTTGGCCATGATGGTCAGCGTCGGGTTGGCGCCGGTCGCCGTCGGGAACGAGCCGCCGTCGACGACGAACAGGTTGTCCACCTCGTGCGCCCGGCAGTTGCGGTCGAGCACCGACGTCTCCGGGTCGTTGCCCATCCGGGTCGTGCCGTGCTGGTGCGAGCAGTTGCCGGTGACCCGGTCGATATAGACGCGGTAGACCGTGGTCGCGCCGGCCGCCTCGAGGATCTCCGCGTTGCGGTCGATGAGGAACCGGCCCATGGCCAGGTCGTTCTCGTGCGGCTTCAGCGTGACGCGGGCGACCGGCAGGCCCCACGCGTCGGTGACCGTGTCGTCGAGGTCGACCCGGTTCTCGTGCTGCGGCATGTCGTGGATGACCATCGCGGCCGCGAAGCTGTGGTTGAAGTACTCGCGGTCCATCTGCTTCGCGCCGGCACCCCAGCCCGGCCGGTCCGGCAACGACCAGTTGATCGGCAGCGGGATCCCGACGCCGGCCGCCGCGATGTGGCCACCGCCGGCGAAGCCGCGGCTGTCGTCGTGCTCATAGAACTCGAAGCTGCTCGCGCTGACGTAGCCACCGCCGGCCCAGGCGTAGATCGGGTCGTCGAAGGTGCCGACGGCCGCGCTGTACTCGTGGAAGGTCACGTTGCGGCCGACCAGGTCGCTGCCGTTGGCCAGCCCGTTCGGAAAGCGACTGGATCGGGAGAGCAGCATGAGCCGGGCCGTCTCCACCGCGCCGCAGGCGAGGACCACGACGTCGGCCTGCTGCTCGACGACGTTGCCGTCGGCGTCCTCGTAGACGGCACCCTTGGCCCGGCCGCGCTCGTCCACGGAGATCTCGCGGACGTAGCTGTCGGGGCGCAGTTCGTACCGGCCGGTGGCGACGGCGTCGGGGATGAACACGTTCAGCGCGCTGGACCGGGTTCCCGTCGGGTCACCGTGCTGCTGCGCGAAGGCGCTGATCACCGTGGCGGGCCGGCCGTTGTACGGCTGGGACAGCGCGGCCTGCGGGGTCGGGAAGGAGTTCCAGCCGAGCTTGCCGGCGCCCTCGTGGAACTTCTCGGCGTACCGCGACTGGGGCATCGGCGGGCAGGGGTACCCGCGGCTGCGCCGGGACTCGTACTTGTTGGCCCCGGCCAGGCCGGAGACCCCGAAGGCCCACTCGACCTTGTCGTAGTACGGCTCGATCTCGTCGTACGTGATGGGCCAGTCCGCGAGCGAGGCGCCCGGCAGGTCGCCGACCACGCTGTGGAAGCGGAAGTCGTTCTCGGTGAACCGCGGCAGCCAGCCCTGCCAGTGCACGGTGCCGCCGCCGACCATCTGCGGGACCGGGCAGAACAGCTCGGTCCGCGCCTCCTGATCCGCCGACTCCCGCACCGTGCGCGGGTTCAGCAGCGGATCGGGCCACAGGTTGTAGCGGTTGATGTTCGCCAGCTCGTCGCCGCCGAACGTCTCCTTCGTACGCCAGGGCCCGCGCTCGAGCGCGACGACCCGCAGGCCGCGCTCGGTGAGCACCTTGGCCGTGGCCGCGCCCGATGCGCCCGCGCCGATGATGACCACGTCGACGCGGTCGGGGTTCTTCGTGCGTGACACCGTCAGTCCTTCTGGCCGGGGTGGAGCCTGTTCTGGGCGAAATAGTCGAGCGTGCTGTAGCGACCGGTGTGGACCTCGGCGAGCGAGCTCGGCCCCGGGAAGCCGATGACCTGCCAGCCGACCTGGTCGCGGTTGCCGCCGTAGATCGGATCGGCGTAGAAGCCCTGCCGGGTGTGCAGCGCGAGCAGCGGCACGAAGCCGAGGTCGATCTCGGCGCTCGTCTGCTGCAGCGCCGGCTCGACGGGCGCCCCGTAGAGCGCGACGCGGGCCCGCTCGAGCTGGGCCTCCTCGCCGAGGTCGGGCTGCTCGAGCGCCCGCAGGACAGCGTCCTGCTGGTCCTCGGTGAGCGCGACGAAGTCGCCGTCGTACCGCTCCCGGCTGGTGCGGTCGAGCATCGCGACGCCGGCGACGTAGCGCTCACGGACGATGTCGAGCCGCTGCCGCCAGGCGTCGGCCCGCTTGCCGTCCAGCTGCTCGAAGCCGCTGCCGTCGGGCTTGGCGTAGACGTTCTCGATGCCGCCGAGGTACCGGTCGAGGAACTCGATCGTGCCGGCCTCGCGGGCACCCGGCGTGTCGTCGGTCGGGATGATGCGGGCCATTGCCGCCTCGACCGTGGCGCGCTGGTGCGCGTCGAAGAATCCCTGCGCCACGGTCACGCCACCAGGAGGGGACGCAGCGTGCGGTACGCGACCTGCAGCCCGGTCTCGATGCGTTCCTCGGTGCCGCCCCAGACGGGGTCCTCGTGCTCCACCGACAGGACACCGTCGAAGCCGCCCTCGTAGAGCGTGTCGACGACGCGGCGCCAGTCGACGTCACCGAGGCCCGGCACCCGGTACCGCCACCAGCCGACGTCCCACGGGTCCTCCCGGACGACCGCCTTGCCCGGGTAGCCGTAGCGGTTGCGCCGTTCCGGGAACGTCTGGGCGTCCTTGGCCTGGGCGTGCGCGACCTTGTCGACGTACGGCCGCAGGGCCTCGACCGGATCGATGCCCATCCAGACCAGGTGCGACGGGTCGTAGTTGAGGTAGAGCCCGAGCCCGAACATCCACTCCCACAGCTCCGGGGAGTACGCCAGGTTGCCGGGGTAGCCGTCGGGGTGCCAGCCCTCCATCACGCAGTTCTCGATGACGAGCTTGACCCCCTTCTCCCCCGCGCGGTCCACCAGCGGGGCGAACACCTTCTCGGCCTCGCGCAGGTTCTCGGCAACGGTCTTGCCGGGGTGGCGGCCGACGAACGTGCCGACGGTCGGGCAGCCGAGCAGCGCCGCGGCGTCGACGCAGGCGAGCACGTGCGCGTTGACCCCAGCCCGCTCCGCCGGGTCCGGGTGCAGGTTGTTGTCGTAGAAGGCCAGCGAGGACAGGGTCAGCTTGTGCTGCGCGAACAGGCCGCGTACGTCGTCCGCCTCGGCCGCGCCGAAGCCCGCGACGTCGAGATGGGTGGCCGTGAACGGCCGGTCGCCCAGCGCGGGCCAGGCTGCCACCTCCAACGCCTCGTAGCCCTCAGCCTCCGCCCAGCGCGCGATGTCCGCGAGGCTGCGCTTCGGCAGGCAGGCGGTCAGGAACCCGAGCTTCATGCGGCGACCTCCACCCAGCTGCGCGATGCCGCGGACTCGACGACCGCGGCGGTGATCTTGGCGGCCCGCAGGCCGTCGGTGAACGTCGGCGCACCCTCCCGCGCGCGGTCGGTCACCGACGCGTAGGTGTCGCCGACGAACGCGTTGAAGCAGTCCTGGTAGCCCTGCGGATGGCCGGCCGGGACCGTGGCGAACGCCGCGGCGGCGGGCGACAGCGTGTCCGGGCCGCGCATGACCGAGCGGTTCTCCTGCCGGCCGCCGACCCACAGCGAGTCGGGCAGCTCCTGGTCGAAGACGTACGACGCCGTGCGGCCGTCGAAGGAGAACCACAGCCGGTTCTTGCGGCCGGGCGACACCTGGCTGGTGACCACCGAGCCGGCCGCGCCGCGGTCGGTCTCGAACATCACCGTCGCGCCGTCCTCGGTGTTCACCGGGGCCATACCGCCCGGGCCGTCCCCGCCCTGCCGGTGCTCGAAGGCGGTCGCCATCAGGGAGGTCAGCCGGACGATCCGGTGCCCGGTGGTGAACTCCATCAGGTCGCACCAGTGCACGCCGATGTCGGCGAAGGCCCGGGAGGCGCCACCCAGCGCCGGGTCGACCCGCCAGTTCGTGTCGGCCTCGCTGGCCAGCCAGTCCTGCAGGTAGGAGCCGTGCAGCATCCACAGCGGTCCGGCGTCGCCGGCCGCGATGCGGGCCCGCGCCTCGCGGACCGTCGGGTAGTAGCGGTAGACGAACGGCACCGCAGTCACCACGTCGGTCTTGGCCGCGAGGTCGACCAGCCGTTGCGCGTCCTGCACGGTGGTTGCGAGTGGCTTCTCGCAGATCACGTGCTTGCCCGCGGCGAGGGCCTGCTCGGCGAGCTCCGCGTGCAGGTGGTTCGGCGTGCAGATGTGGACGACGTCGACCTCGTCGGACTCGATGAGCTCCTGCGCCGAGGCCGCGCCGCGGTCGGCGTAGAGCCGCACCGCCGCCTCTTCCGCCCGCTCCGGCGAGGTGTCGGCCACCCGGGTGAGGGTGGCGCCGGAGGCGCGCACCGCGTGCGCGTGGATGCCGCCGATGAAGCCCGTGCCGATGATCCCCGCACGCAGGGGCCGCCGGGCCGTCACTTCCGCCTCGCCATGGCGACAGCAAGGATGATGATGAGACCGCGGATGATCTGCTGCTGGCTGGTGTCGAGCCCGGCCAGGATCAGCCCGTTGTTGATGAGCCCGATCAGCAGGGCGCCCATCAGGGTGCCGACGACCGAGCCCGCCCCGCCGAACAGGCTGGTGCCGCCGAGGATGACCGCGGCGATGGCGGACAGCTCGTCGCCGGCGCCCCACTGGAACCGGCCGGACTGGAGCCGCCCGGCGTAGAGCATGCCGGCGACGCTGGCGACGACCGAGCACAGCAGCAGCACCTGGAACTTGATGCGCTTGGTGTTCACGCCGGTGAAGTCGGCGGCGGTCCGGTTGCCACCCGTGGCCAGCACCTGCCGGCCGAACCGGGTCTTCGCCAGGATCACCGCGCCGATGGCGACGAAGATCCCCATCCAGATGATCAGGATCGGTACCGGGCCGATGTTGCCGGACCCGAAGATCGAGTTGAACGTGTCGTTCAGGATCGGCTGAGGCGCCGAGTTGGTGATCCATTGCGCGATGCCGGCGGCGATCCCGAGCATGCCCAGTGTCACGAGGAACGACGGGATGCCGAGCATGCTGACCAGGCCGCCGTTGATCGAGCCGATGACCAGACCGACGGCGAGCCCGGCGAGGATGCCGGCCGCGATGCCGTACCGGGACAGCGCCATCGCCGTACAGACACTGGACAACCCGGCGACCGAGCCGACGGACAGGTCGATCTCGGCGCACGCGATGACGTAGGTCATGCCGACCGCGATCACCGTGATGGTGGCCGTCTGCCGGAAGATGTTGAGCAGGTTGTTCTTCGACAGGAAGCCCTGGTCACCCAGCAGCACCGCGAAGAACAGGAACACGACGACGACACCGATGTAGATGATGTAGCGGCGCCAGTCGAGGGTGGCGAGCCGGCCGCGCCTGGCGACCGCGTTCTGGCCCGGCGCGCCGGGCGCGCCAGTTGTCGCGCTCTGGGTCATGGATCAGACTCCCTGGACGGCGAGTTGGAGGGATTCCTCGTCCGGGATGTCCCGGCGGTTCAGCTCTTGGGCCACCGTCCCGTTGCGCAGGACGAGGATGCGGTCGCTCACCGCGAGGAGCTCGGGGTACTCCGAGGAGATGACGATGACGGCCTTGCCGGCCTCGGCGAGCGCACGGATCATCCCGAGGATCTCGCTCTTCGTGCCGATGTCGACGCCCGCCGTGGGCTCGTCCATGATCAGGACGTCGGGGTCGGTGCCGAGCCACTTGGCCAGCACGACCTTCTGCTGGTTGCCGCCGGAGAGCAGGCGTACGGCCCGCCCCGGGTGGGCGACCTTCACGTCGAAGCGGTCGATCAGCGACGCGGCGAGCGCGCGGCCGCTGCGGTCGCTGATCAGCGGTCCGCGTCGGACCCGCTGGAGCAGCGGCAGGAGCAGGTTGTCGCGGACGGAGTGCTCGAGGACCAGGCCCTGGGCCCGGCGGTCCTCCGGGATCAGGGCGATGCCCGCCTTGATGGCACGCCCGGGGTCGGACAGGTCGACCTTCCGCCCGCGCATCAGCACCTCGCCGCCGTCGAGGCGGTCGATGCCGAAGAGGGCGCGGGCCAGCTCGCTGCGGCCGCTGCCCATGAGGCCGGCGAGGCCGAGGATCTCCCCCGGGTACAGCGAGAACGAGACGTCGTCGACCCGGCTGCCGGCCCGCAGACCGCGGACCTCCAGGACCGGCTCGGTACGCGCCGGTGCGACCCGTTCCCGGTAGGCCAGCTGCCCCTCGACGGACCGGCCGACGATGCCCTCGACGATCTGCGCCGGCGTCACGTCGGTCAGCGGCTCGGTGAGCAGCCACCGCCCGTCGCGCAGGATCGTGATGCGGTCGGCGATCCGGTAGATCTCGTCCATGCGGTGCGAGATGTAGATGATCGAGATGCCGCGGGCCTTGAGCCGGGCGACCAGCTCGAACAGCACCTCGGTCTCGTGCTTGGCCAGGCTCGCGGTCGGCTCGTCCATGATGAGCACCCGCGCGTCCTGGGCGAGTGCCTTGGCGATCTCGGTGAGCTGCCAGTAGGCGGTGCTCAGGTCACCGACGACGGCATCGGGGTCGACGTCGACGCCCATGGTGCGGAAGACCTCGGCGGCCTGCCGGCTCGCCTCCTTGTCCCGGATCAGGCGACCGCGACCGCGCGGCTCGACCGTCAGGTAGATGTTCTGGGCCACGGTCAGCGTGGGCACCAGGCTGAACTCTTGGAACACCATGCCGATCCCGGCGGCCTTGGCGTCCTGGATCGACGACAGCTGCGCGGGCCGGCCCTCCAGCACGATCTCGCCGGAGTCCTTGCTGTACACGCCCTGCAGGATCTTCATCAGCGTCGACTTGCCGGCGCCGTTGCCGCCGGCCAGCGCGTGCACCTCGCCGCGTCGTACCTCGAAGTGCACGTCCTGGAGCACCGTGACGCCGTCGAAGGCCTTGTCGATCCCGCGCATGTCGACCGCGAGGGTCTGCGCGTCGGGCCGGTGGGACCCGGTGTCGTGGACGGTCGCCGCCATTGCTCAGCTCCCAGCCGTGTCGTGCGTCGAGGGGGTGTGCCGCGACCGGGCGGCCGGATCACGGCCGCCCGGTCGGGACGCTACTTGAAGGAGTTCTTCAGGTCCGCGGGCGCGTCCTGGTGGTACACCTGCTTCCAGGCGTCGAGCACGTTGGAGTGCTGCACCGGCAGCGACGGCAGCGCGACGTACGCCGGCGTCTTCTGACCGAGCAGCGCCTTGACCGCGAGGTGCACCTCGGTGACACCCTGGTCGTACGGGCGCTGCGCACCCAGGCCGACGATGAGCTCGCCCTTGGCCAGCGCGATCGCGACGTTCTTGCCGAGGTCCTCAGTGGCGATCTTCAGGTCGTTGCGGCCGGAGGCCCGGGCCGCCGCCATGACGCCCTCCGCCGGGACGTCCCAGACGGCCCAGATACCGTCGAGGTCGGCGTGCTTGCTCAGCATCGCGTTGGCCGCGGCCTGCGCGTCACCGGCGAAGTCCGGACCGGCGATGCCCTTCTCCTCGACGACCTGGATGTCCTTGTAGTTGTCCGCGATCGTCTTCTTGAAGCCCTCGTAACGCTGCTTGGTCACGAAGAAGTCGGCCTCGTGGAAGATCAGGCCGATCTTGCCCTTGCCGTTCAGGGCCTTTGCCATCAGGTGCGCGGAGGTCACGCCGTTGCCGTAGTTGTCGGCCGACACCACGGAGGCGTAGTCCTTGCCCGCCGTGAAGCCCTTGGGCACGTTGTCCATGAAGACGAGCTTCACGCCGGCGGCGGCTGCGGCCTTGTAGGCGCTCGCGGTGGCGACCGGGTCGGTCGGGATCGACACGATGACGTTGGGCTTCTTGGCCAGCACGGTCTGGATGTCCGAGACCTGCTTGTCCGGCTTGAAGTTGGCGTCGGTGGTGGCGACGACCTCGATGCCCACCTTGGCGAACTCCGCCTTGAGACCGTCGATCTGCGCGACCGACCAGTCGTTGCCGCCGTAGTGCATGACGATCGCGGCCTTGGCGTGCATCGCCTTGACCGCGTCGATGTCGGCCTGCGTGATGTCGGCGGACGACGCGGGGGACGGGTCCTCGCCGTTCGGGCCCTTGCTCAGGACCTGCTCCTGGATCTTGGCGAGCGCAGCGTCAGCCGCGGCCGCGGCGCCGCCGCCGGCGGCGGCTGCCGAACCGGAGGCGGCGGGTGCCGCGGTTCCTCCGCTCGAGGAACCGCAGGCGGTCACAGCGAGCGCGAGCAGGACGGGGGCCGCCAGGGCCCTGATCCGAATGCGTGTCATGCGGTCTCTCCGGTGGACGAGCGGCCGAGGCCGCGGTGACGGAACAGGAAGACGGGTTCAGGCGCCCAGGTCGGCGAGCAGTCCGTCGAGGAACGCCTTGCTGATCTCGGCGGCCTCACGGGGATCGCCGTCGTACGCGTCGAGCTCGACCAGGAGCCAGCTGTCGTAGCCGGTCTCGCGGACGGCGCGGACGATGTCGTCGAAGTCGAGCTCGCCCTGCCCGAGCGGCAGGAACTCCAGCGGGTCTCGACGCAGGTCCTTGAGGTGCACGTGCCTGATCCGGTCCGGGTAGGCCCGGATCAGTGCGGCCGGGTCTCCGCCGCCGGCCGCCAGGTGGGCGGTGTCGGGGCAGAAGCCGATGCGGGTCCGCGGGAGCAGCCGCTCCAGCTCGCTCGGGCTCTCGACGATCGTGGACAGGTGCGGGTGGTAGCTGGCGACGAGGCCGTGGTCGTCGGCCAGGTCGGCGACCTTGTCCAGCGCCGCGGCCAGCTTGTCGTAGTCCTCGTCGCGGGTGCCGGCGGCGCGACGGGCGCCACCGCCGACGACGAGGCGGCTCGCGCCGGCCGCGGCGGCGAGCCGGCAGGCACGGGTGACCCGGTCGAGCTCGTCGGGCAGGATCTCGTCGTAGATGAAGTTCGCGCCGGTGTAGACGCTGACCAGCTCGAGGCCGGCCTCGGCGTGCAGGTCGCGCAGGTAACCGGGCCGGTCGGCGAAGTCGGCGACGTTCCCGTCGAACATCTCGGTGCCCTCGTAGCCGGCGGCGGCGATGTCACGCACGGCCTGCTCCATCGCACCGTTGGTCCGGTAGTAGAGGTCCTTCACACTGGTCACGCCCTGGGCGTGACCGACGACGCCGCCCCACGTGATGGTGTGACACCCGAGCCGCACGACGTCTACCCGCTTCCCCCGACGCGTTTCCCCACTGTTGCTCCGGCATCTAATGTTGCTGGCGTGCAGAAGTCAACACCTTGAAGCCAGAAGTGTGGTCGTGCACGATGCACGCCATGAGCACGCCATGAGGTACCGGTGACGCCCACATCAGGGGACCCCGCGCTCCCCGTCGAGCAGCTGGACGACCTCGTCACGGTGCTGGACCTGATCCGTTCGGGCCGGGCCTGCACGCGGCCGGAGATCGTGCGCATCTCCGGGCTCGGGCGCAGCGTCGTCACCCAGCGGGTCGCCCACCTGCTCGCGCAGGGGATCGTCCAGGAGAGCGGGCTCGCTCCGTCCACCGGCGGCCGCGCTCCGCGCGAGCTGTCGGTACGCGCGCAGGCCGGTCTGGTGCTGGTCGCCCCGCTCGGCGCCACGCACGTGGCCGCGGGCGCAGCCGACCTGACCGGCCGCCTCCTCGACTCCTTCAGCGAACCGTGGGAGATCGCGCTCGGTCCCGAGGAGACGCTGACCCGGGTCGAGAAGATGTTCGACCGGCTGCTCGCCGACCCCGCCGTACGCGGAGAGGCCCGGCTCTACGGGATCGGCGTCGGCCTGCCGGGTCCGGTGGAGTTCGCCTCCGGCCGCCCGGTGAGCCCGCCGATCATGCCGGGCTGGGACGGCTACCCGGTCCGCGCCCGGCTCGCCGAGCGGTACGACGTACCGGTGTGGGTGGACAACGACGTGAACCTGATGGCGCTGGGCGAATTGCGGGGCGGGGCGGCGCAGGGCGAGCAGGACGTCATCTACGTCAAGATCGGCACCGGCATCGGCGCCGGGCTCATCTCGTCGGGCCGCCTGCACCGGGGCGCGCAGGGCTGCGCCGGCGACATCGGGCACATCGCGGTCGCCGAGGCGGCCGGCGTGGTCTGCAGGTGCGGGAACACCGGGTGCCTGGAGGCCGTCGCGGGCGGCGGGGCGCTGGTCCGGCTCGGCACCGAGGCCGCGCACGAGGGCCGCAGCTCCTACCTACGCGGCCTCCTCGACCACCAGCCGGTGCTGCACGTCGCGGACATCACCCGGGCGGCACAACACGGCGACGCGGTCGCGGTCGAGCTGGTGAGCCGCGCCGGCCGGCTCGTCGGCGAGACGCTGGCGACCCTGGTCAACTTCTTCGACCCGTCGCACGTCCTGCTCGGCGGGGCCCTGGCCGACGAGGGCGACCTGCTGCTGGCCGCGGTGCGGGAGACGGTCTACCGCCGGTCGCTGCCCCTCGCCACCCGCGACCTGCTGATCGCGAAGTCGTCGCCGTCCCCCGACCCCGGCCTGCTCGGCGCGGCGTTCATGGTGATCGACGAGCTGTTCAGCCGGGACGGCCTCGGCATCTGGCTGGCGGACGGCTCCCCCGCGGGGCGTCCCGAGATCGCGGACGCCGTATCGGCCTGACCGGCGAGCGTACGTAGCCACGGCCTGCACGCGTAGGTCGGGAGGAGCCGGGCAGTGCCGCCCGGTGACCGCCCTGACGCCGGCCCTCGTGATCAGCAGCGGCCGTCAGGGCCTCGCGGTGACCCGTGGCCTCGGCGAGATGGGCGTGCCGGTCGTCGTCCTGGCGTGGGACCAGCAGGACCTGGCCAGCGTCTCGCGGTACGCCGCGCAGACCGTCCAGGTCCCGCAGGCCGACCAGGGTGACGGGGCGTTCCTCGCCTCCCTGCTCGCCCTGGCCGACCGGTATCCCGGGTCCGTCGTCGTCCCGACCTCGGACGAGGCGGTCGCCGACGTCGCCAGGAACAAGGCGACCCTGTCCGCGGCCTTCCGGGTCGACTGCCCGGACTGGGCGGTCGCCGAGCGCTACATCGACAAGCGCGGGACGTACGAGGTGGCGGCCGCCATCGGGGTGCCGCTGCCGCGCACGGTCACGCCGTCGGACCGGGACGAGCTCGCCGCGATCGGCGCGGACATCGGCTACCCGTGCCTGATCAAGCCCCGGCAGAGCCACCTGTACACCCCGCACTTCCACCGCAAGGTCAGCCTGGTGCACACGGAGGAGGAGTTGCACGCCGCGTACGACGCCGCGACCGCGGTCGGCGTCGAGGTGATGGTGCAGGAGCTGATCCCGGGTCCCGACGAGCTCGGCGTCAACTACAACGCCTACCGCTCCGGCGGCCGGGTCGTCGCCGAGTGCACCGCGCGCAAGCTGCGGCTCGCGCCACCCCGCTTCGGCATCCCACGGGTGGTCCTGAGCGCGCCGGTCCCCGAGGTCGTCGAGCCCGGGCGGGCGATCCTCGAGGCCCTGGGCGTGGGCGGCTTCTCGTGCACCGAGTTCAAGTACGACACCCGGAGCCGGACGTACAAGCTCCTGGAGGTGAACGGGCGGCACAACTACTCGTCGCTGCTGTCCATCCGGTGCGGCCTGAACTTCCCCTGGATCTCCTACCGCGAGCAGGTCTCCGGCGAGCTACCCGGGCCGACGCGTGTCCGGCACGGGCTGTACTGGATCGACGAGCTGGCCGACCTCGCGCACAGCGCCACCGCGGCCGGCCGGGACGGACGGACAGTCCGGGAACTGGCCCGGCCCTGGCTCGGCCGGCACGTGTTCGCCGTCTTCGACCCGCGCGACCCCCGGCCGTTCCTGCGACTGGCCGCCGGGGCGCCGCGGCGGGCCCGGTCGGCCCTGGGCGCGGCGCAGGTGCAGACCTAGGCGCCCGCGTCACGGCGGAGGGATGTCCTCCGGCAGCAGTTCGCTGAGGTCCTGATCGGTGAGCGTGAGGGGGTCCCGCTCGGCCAGCCGGACCGCCTGCTGGGACACGGCCTGCTCGATGAGGCGGCGGACGCTACGTCCGTTGGACCAGCCGGGCTTGTCCCGCTGCAGGGACAGGGTCGCGGTCGCCCGCTCAAGGCTCGCCGACCCCAGGGTGAGGCCGGCCTGGCGCGCAGCAGCCACGACGAGCTGCTCGATCTCCGCCGGCCCGTAGTCGGGGAAGTCCAGCGTCCGGTCGAACCTCGACCGGAGGCCGGGGTTGGCGTCGAGGAACTCCTGCATGGGCTCGGGGTAACCGGCCACGATGACGACGAGTTCGTCGCGGTGGTCCTCCATGAGCTTCAGCAGCGCGTCGATCGCCTCCGACCCGAACGAGCCGGACGACTGGCCGGGCCCGCCCTCGTGCAGGGAGTACGCCTCGTCGATGAACAGCACCCCGCCCAGGGCGCGCTGCACCGCCGCCTGCGTCTTGAGCGCGGTCTGACCGGAGAAACCGGCCACCAGGTCGGCCCGGCTCACCTCGACGACGTGGCCCAGCGCGAGCGCCCCCTGCTCGGCGAGGACACGCGCCACGATGCGCGCGACGGTCGTCTTCCCGGTCCCCGGCGGCCCGAGGAAGGCCATGTGGCGTGACCTGGCGGGCACGGTCAGGCCGCGGTCGCGGCGCAGTCGCGCCATCCGCTCGGTGGCCGCGATCCGCCTGACCTCCTCCTTGATCTCCGGGAGGCCGACCAGTTCGTCGAGCTGCTCGACGGCGCTCTGCGTCGCCGCGCGGCCGGCGCTCCCGACGACGTCGCTGAGGTGGTCGAAGTCGGCCGCGCCGAGGGACCGCAGGTCCTCGTGTGTCCGGCTGTCCTCCCCGTGCAGCCGCACGGCCTGGCGGGACATCGCGTCGTCCAGCCACTGGCGCACCAGCCGGGCGTTGCCGAAGCCCTCCCCCCGCGGGACGCCGGCCAGCCGCGCCAGGAAGGCCGCCTCCGCCGCCGGTGTCAGGTCGTAGCCCTGCCCGGCGGCCATCCTCCGCAGGATGCGGAGCATCTCGTCCTCGGAGTAGTCGGCGAAGAGCAGGGTCCGGCCGAACCGGGAGCGCAACCCGGCGTTCGACTCGAGCAGTCGCGACATCGGCTGCGGGTAGCCCGCGGCGATGACGACCAGGCGGCCCCGCTCGTCCTCCATCGCCTTCACGAGGATGTCGACGGCCTCGCGGCCGAAGGTGTCCTGCTCGTCGTGGGCCAGCGCATAGGCCTCGTCGATGAACAGCACACCGCCCCGTGCGGCGCGCAGCGCGCTCTGCGTCTTCAGGGCGGTCTGTCCTACGTAGCCGGCCACGAGGGTGGCGCGGTTGGCCTCGACGAGCCGCCCGCTGCTCAGGACGCCCAGCGCATGGAGGATCCGCGCCACCAGCCGCGCGACGACCGTCTTGCCGCTTCCGGGGTTGCCCAGGAACAGCATGTGCGGCGCGACCACCTCTGCGGGCAGGCCCGCCGCGCGCCGCTCCTTGGCGACCTGCACCTGGCTGACCAGCCGGCGTACCTGCTGCTTGACGCCCTGGAGCCCTTCGAGGGCGTCGAGCTCGGCCAGGAGGTCGTCGAGCTGTGGGCGCTCGGGCTGGACCGGGTCGGTGGGCCCTTGCGGGGCGATGCGCCCGAGGACATAGGACAGACCGGCGTTCAGCGCCCGGACGTCCTGCTTCGTCACGGCCACCACGTTGTCGATGAACCCGCCCAGGCCCTCCCACGGCTGCTCCGCCTCGCGCTGCTGCACGGCGCGGTGCGCACGCTCCCCGGCGAGCCGCAGGTGGTGCCACGCCTGTACGGCGGACTCGGCCGGCTCGGCATCGGGGGTCGGGCGGGCCAGCTGCGCCGCGATGGCCAGGGCCCGCAACGCTTCGAGCGTGTCCCGGTAGGCGAGCTCGTCGCCGTTGATCGGCGCATGCCCTAGCCAGGCGCTGACCCGCACGCCCTGCCGCTGCAGGACGGCCGGGTCCTCCACTGTCCCGGGGCCCCCGACGAGCTCCGCGATGCGGTCTGGTTCCGGCCCGAGAAAGGCCACCGCGAAGGCGGTCGCCCTGGTCGTCGCGTCGACCGTGAACAACGGCAGGCGGCCGGCGGACGTCACGGCGTCGAGGTGCTCGCGCAGCGAGCGCTCACCGTCGTGCTCCTGCTGCTGGGTCGCAGCATGCAGATCGGTGGCTGCTGCGGCGAACTCGCCCGTCCCCGGCGCCGGTCCCACCGGGTCGTCGGCAGCGTCATCCGGCCCCGCGACGGACTCGCCCCACACGCCCATCACGGGCCGGCGGCTTCACGTGACGTGTACGGCATCCGGGGGGCTCCGTCCCTCACGCCTCGCCCGCGACGGGCGCTGTGCCACCTGATCGTGCCCCGCGACCGGCCACCCCACCCAGCGTTCATCCACCAGCGTTCCCGCTCCGCTCGCAGACAGGGAGGCAGGGACACCTAGACGTTGAAGCGGAACTCCACCACGTCGCCGTCCTGCATGACGTAGTCCTTGCCCTCCATGCGCGCCTTGCCGGCCGCCCGTGCGGCCGGCACCGACCGCGCCTCCATGAGGTCGGCGAAGCCGATGACCTCGGCCTTGATGAACCCGCGCTGGAAGTCGGTGTGGATCACCCCGGCGGCCTCGGGCGCGGTGGCGCCCTTGCGGATCGTCCAGGCGCGGGCCTCCTTCGGCCCAGCGGTGAGGTAGGTCTGCAGCCCCAGGGTGTCGAACCCGATCCGCGCGAGCTGGTGCAGCCCGGACTCCTCCTGGCCCATCGACTGGAGCAGCTCGAGGGCCTCGTCCTCGGGCAGCTCCATGAGCTCCATCTCGACCTTGGCGTCGAGGAACACCGCTTCCGCCGGGGCGACCAGCGCGGCGAGCTCGGCGCGGAACGCGGTGTTGCCGAGCTCGTCCTCGTCGAGGTTGAAGACGTACAGGAAGGGCTTGGCGGTCAGCAGGTGCAGCTCGCGCAGCGGCTCCCGGTCGAGGCCCGCCCCGAACACGGTCTGCCCGGAGTTCAGGACCTCCTCCGCCCGGCGTACGGCCTCGAGCTGGGGCACGACGTCCTTCTTGATCCGCGCCTCCTTCTCCAGGCGCGGGATGGCCTTCTCCAGCGTCTGCAGGTCGGCGAGGATCAGCTCGGTGTTGATCGTCTCG
>JAOPWV010000192.1 GCA_025965475.1 Frankiales bacterium
GGCACGCCGGCGGACGGCGCGCTGGGGGCCGGAGGCTTCGGGGCCGCCTTGGCCGGAGCCGGGGAGGCCGCCGGGGCAGCCTGCGCCGCGGCCGGGAAGGCCTCGCGCAGCTTGCGGGCGACGGGGGCCTCGATGGTGGACGAGGCGCTCTTGACGAACTCGCCGTTCTCCTTCAACCAGGAGAGGACGTTCTTGCTCTCGAGACCGAGCTCTTTGGCGAGCTCGTGGACACGGGCTTTGCCGGGCACTTGACTCCTTCTTGGCCCGGGTTGTCCCTGGCCTCGGTGTTACTGCATGGGCGTACTCATATGCCGCTTCATGACGGCTGGCTCATCGAGTGCTCATCTGATCGAGCTCATCGCCATCGACCTGCTCTCGTCGGAGTTGTCCTCGTGTCGCTTCAACGCTGTTGCTCTCCTGTGCACTCCCTCACCGCGGAGAGGTCGAGCGGTCCGGCCAGGCGCAAGGCCCGGGGGAACGCCCGCCGCTTCTCAGCGAGATCGACGCAACGCGGGTCGGGGTGCACGGAGGCGCCTCGGCCCGGCCGGCGTCCGGCACGGTCGGGAACCAGACGGTCCCCCTCCGCGACGACCCGCAACAAGGCGGACTTCGCCGCCCGCTCCCGGCACCCCACACACGTGCGTACCGGACCCGGAAGGCGAGCCACATCCGAGTCTAGCGCGCGTACGGTCCTGCGGCGTCGGCCGGTTACGAGGCGCCCCGCTCGGCGGCGGCAGCGGACGGCGCACCCTCGGTGTCGCTGTGGATGTCGATCCGCCAGCCGGTCAGCCGGGCGGCGAGGCGGGCGTTCTGCCCCTCCTTGCCGATGGCCAGCGACAGCTGGTAGTCGGGCACGACGACCCGCGCCGAACGGTTGGCGGCGTCGACCACCTCGACGCTGCTCACCCGGGACGGGGACAGCGCGCTCGCCACGAACCGGGCCGGGTCGTCCGACCAGTCGACGATGTCGATCTTCTCGCCGTGCAGCTCGGTCGTGACGTTGCGGACCCGCGAGCCCATCGGGCCGATGCAGGCGCCCTTCGGGTTCAGCCCCGGGACCTTGGACCGTACGGCGATCTTCGTGCGGTGACCGGCCTCGCGGGCCAGCGCGACGATCTCCACCGACCCGTCGGCGATCTCGGGCACCTCCAGCGCGAACAGGCCGCGCACGAGGTCGGGGTGGGTGCGGGAGACGGTGATCTGCGCGCCGCGCTGGCCGCGCGTCACCGAGATGACCCGGCACTTGAGCCGCATGCCGTGCTCGTAGACCTCACCGGGCACCTGCTCGGCGGGCGGGAGGACCGCCTCGATGGCGTCCTCGTGCGAGCCGAGCTTGACCATCACGTTCCTGTTCGGCGCGGCGCCGGGGCGCTGGCCGGCCTGCTGTACGAAGCCGCTGACGACGTCGCCCTCGCGCCCGGCGTACTCGCCGAAGGAGATCTCGCTCTCCGCCTCGCGCAGGCGCTGCAGGATCACCTGCTTGGCCGTGCTCGCGGCGATCCGCCCGAAGTCGTGCGGGGTGTCGTCGTACTCGCGAAGGACGTGCCCGGCCTCGTCGACCTCCTGGGCCAGGACCGCCACCTCACCGGTGGTGCGATCCAGCTCGACGCGTACGTGGTGCTGGGCACCCTCGGTGTGCCGGTACGCCGTCAGCAGCGCCGTCTCGATGGCCTGGACGACGAGCTCGAAGGAGATGTCCTTCTCGCGTTCCAGGCTCCGCAGCGCGGTCATGTCGATCTTCATGCGTCCTCCTCGTCGCCCTTGCGGGAGAACTCCACGTGAACCGTGCCGCGTACGACCTCGGCGTGGGGCAGCACGCGCTCGGCGCCGTCGACATCGAGCACCACTCCGTCGTCGTCGGCCGAGACGATCCGGCCGGTGACCGTCCCACCGTCGCGGAGCACCGCGGTCACGAGGCGGGTCGCGTTACGCCGCCAGTGCCGCGGGACGGTGAGCGGGCGGTCCACTCCCGGCGAGCTCACCTCGAGGACGTACGACGGGCCGAGCACGGACGGGTCGGCCTCGTCGAGCGCGTCGAGGGCCTCGGACACGACGCGACTGACGTCGGCGACGCCGTCGAGGCTGACGCCGCCGTCACTGTCGACGATGACGCGGACGACACTGCGCTTGCCGGCGCGGCTGACCGAGACGTCCTCGAGGTCGGCACCGGTGTCCTGGACGAGCGGCGCGAGTAGTTCCTGCAGCCGCGCTGCTGTCGCTCCTGGGGAGGCGGTCACGACCGGACGACCTCCTTTGCTGTTGTGGGTGGCACGCAAACGCCGCACCACCCTAGCGGTCCGGGCGGCCGCTGGTCGGCATCGTCGGCTGTGGTTGGGTGGC
This sequence comes from Frankiales bacterium, assembly GCA_025965475.1. Classification (GTDB taxonomy): domain Bacteria; phylum Actinomycetota; class Actinomycetes; order Mycobacteriales; family SCTD01; genus RYN-124. The sequence goes on from JAOPWV010000192.1 coordinate 2,341, forward strand.
CTCCCGTGAGCGTCTCCCCCTCGCGCCGGCAGCTGCTGCAGGGCGCCCTGCTGCTCCCCGCGCTCGCCGCCTGCAGCTCCCCGCCCGGACGGCCGGCCGCACCGGATCCCGACGTACCACTGCGCGCCGCAGCCGTCGACCGCGAGCGCACGCTGCTGGCGCAGTACGACGCGGCGGCTGCCTCCTCGCCCCCACTCGCGGCACGGGTGGCCGGGGTCCGCGAGGAACACGCCCGGCACCTGGCGGCGCTGCTCGG
>JAOPWV010000028.1 GCA_025965475.1 Frankiales bacterium
GCCGCCGCGGCGGCACTGGTCGTCGCCGCGCTGGCCACCACGACGGGCCTGGTGCTGTCCCGCCGCGCCGGTTCGAGGGCGGCGTTCCGGGCAGCCCTCGTCGTGGCGGTGGTGGACGTGGCCCTGCTGCTGGCCCGCGGTTCGTCGCTGGCCTAGCTGAGGGAGGATGGGCCCATGCGTCGCACGGCCCTGCTGCTCCTGCTCCCCCTGCTCCTGGCCGGGTGCAGCGTCGGCCGCGCGCCCGAGAAGCCGGCGAACCTGACGGCCGGCGCGGCCTACCACGGCGTCGAGCCGGTCCCGGTACCGCCGCGGCCGTCGTTCGCGCTCCGCGACACGTCCGGCATGAACTACGACTTCGCGGCCCAGACGCGCGGCCGCCCCACGCTCCTGTACTTCGGCTACACGCACTGCCCCGACGAGTGCCCGACGGCGATGGCCGACATCGCCGCGGCGCTGCGGCGGGTGCAGCCCGCGCTGCGCGACAAGGTGCGGGTCGTGTTCGTGACGACGGACGCGGCCCGTGACAACGGCGCCGTCGTCCGGCGGTGGCTCGACCAGTGGTCCACGTCGTACGTCGGCCTCGTCGGCAGCCAGGCCGAGCTCGACGCAGCAGCCACCGCGACGGGCGTCGCACCGGGTGCCGTCGGCCCGTCGCCGTCGACGGTTCCCGGGCATCCCGACCAGCACGTCGAGAAGCCGGGGACGGCGCCCCACAAGCACTTCGGGGCCCTCGGATACTCTGTCGCGCATTCCAATGTGATCTACGCGTTCGACGCCTCCGACCGGCTTCCGGTCCTGTACCCAGGGGGCGTCACCCCGTCCGACATCGCCGCGGACCTGCCGGTCCTCGCGCGAGGGTGAGCCGGTGTCCCGGCTCCGCCCGTCCCGCCTGCCAGGAGGAGTTGTGAGCTCGGTGCTCACCCGCCGTCGCACCACCACCCTTCTCGCCGCCGGGCTGCTGCCCTTCGCGCTGACCGCCTGCGGCTCCGGCCTGCACGCGGAGACGTACCAGGAGCGGACCGTCGAGGACGCGTCGAACCACGACCTCGGGCCGCTCGCGCTCCGCGACGTGGGCATCGAGCCGCCGCCGGACGCCCAGCTGAACCTGCCCGCCGGATCGGACGCGACGGTGCACCTGGCGATCGCGAACAGCGTCACCCAGGCCGACCAGCTGGTCCAGGTGACCACGCCCGCCGCCGCCTCCGCGGAGCTGGTCGACCGCACGGGTGCGACCGCGACGTCGATCCCGGTGCCGCCGGCCGGACTGGTCACGCCGTCGGACTTCTCCGTGCGCCTCAAGGGCCTGACCCAGGCGGTCATGCCGGGGATGTACGTCGACATGACCTTCGTGTTCCAGAACGCCGGCCGGGCCACCTTCCAGGTCCCGGTGCGCGTCTACCCGAGCCCGATCCCCCGCCCGGTCGAGAGCGCGTCCTCCAGCTCCGAGCACTGAGCCCGGCCCGGCGGGCCGTCACTGTCTGCGGTCCCGGCTAACGTCCGCGCCATGGCCCGCCCCGTTGCCCGCGACCGCCCCTCGCACCGCTGCGGCGAGTGCGGCTTCACTGTCGCGAAATGGGTCGGGCAGTGCCCGGAGTGCCAGGCCTGGGGCTCGATCACCGAGGTCGGCGCGACCCGGGTCAGCCTCGTCGCCGGCCCCGTGTCCGCCGCGGCGCGACCGATCGACGAGATCGACGTCGAGGCGGCCCGTTCCCGCCCGACCGGTGTCGGCGAGCTGGACCGGGTCCTCGGCGGCGGGCTGGTTCCCGGCGCGGTCATCCTGCTGGCCGGCGAGCCCGGCGTCGGGAAGTCGACCCTCCTGCTGGAGGTGGCCGCCCGGGCCGCCCGCGACGGCGCGCCCACGCTCTACGTCACCGGCGAGGAGTCGGTCGGGCAGGTCCGGCTGCGGGCCGGGCGCACCGGCGGCCTCGACCCGAACCTGTGGCTGGCCGCCGAGACCGACCTCGGCGCGGTGCTCGCGCACATCGACGCGGTGAAGCCGGGTCTGCTCGTCATCGACAGCGTCCAGACCATCGCCAGCAGCTCGGTCGAGGGCTCAGCCGGTGGCGTGACCCAGATCCGGGCCGTGACCGCAGCCGTGGTCGCGGTGGCGAAGGAGCGGGGCATCTCCACCGTGCTCGTCGGGCACGTGACCAAGGACGGCTCGATCGCCGGCCCGCGGCTGCTCGAGCACCTCGTCGACGTCGTCCTGCACTTCGAGGGTGACCGGCACTCGACTCTGCGGATGGTCCGGGCGGTCAAGAACCGCTACGGCCCGGCCGACGAGGTGGGCTGCTTCGCCCTGACCGGCGACGGCATCGTCGGCCTCACCGACCCGTCCGGCCTGTTCCTGTCCCGGCGCCCGGAGCCCGTGCCGGGTACCTGCGTCACGGTGACCGTGGAGGGCCGGCGACCGCTGCTCGCCGAGGTGCAGGCGCTGGTGGCCAAGACCCAGCTGCAGAACCCGCGCCGTGCGGTGTCCGGGCTCGATGCGGGCCGGGTGGCGATGGTGCTCGCGGTGGTCGACCGGCGTGGTGGTGTGCCGCTCGCCGCCTGCGACGTCTACACCGCGACGGTCGGCGGGATGCGCCTGACGGAGCCGGCCACCGACCTCGCCCTCGCCCTCGCCGTCACGAGCGCGGCGACCGACAAGCCGCTGCCGACCGACGTGCTCGCGCTCGGCGAGCTCGGGCTGTCCGGTGAGCTGCGGCCCGTCGCCGACCTGCCGCGACGGCTCGCCGAGGCCGGCCGGCTCGGGTTCCGGCGGGCACTGGTGCCGGTGGGCTCCGGGGCGGCCGCCGAGGGCGTCGAGCTGGTCGAGGTCCGCGACCTCGGCCAGGCGCTGTCGGCGCTGCGCAGCCTGGGCCGCGGCTGACACGTCACCGTCCCGGCGAGGCGCCCGGCGGCGCGCTCCCTACACTCGGGGCAACTGCTGGCCGTTCGGGAGAGGCGTACGTGGCGACGACGGAGGACCTGCTCCGCTCCACTCTGATCGCGGTCGCGCCCGGCACCGCGCTGCGCGACGGGCTCGAGCGGATCCTGCGGGGCAACACCGGCGGGCTGATCGTGCTCGGGCACGACAAGGCCGTCGAGAGCCTGTGCACCGGCGGCTTCATGCTCGACGTCGAGTTCTCCGCGCAGCGGCTGCGTGAGCTGTCGAAGATGGACGGTGCCCTCGTCGTCACGGGCGACCTCACCCGGATCGTCCGGGCGAGTGTCCAGCTCGTCCCCGACCCGAACATCCCCACCGAGGAGACCGGCACCCGGCACCGCACGGCCGAGCGGGTGGCGAAGCAGACCGGCCATCCGGTGATCAGCGTGAGCCAGTCGATGCGGATCATCGCGCTGTACGTCGACGGGCGCCGCTACGTGCTCGACGACTCGGCCGCGATCCTGTCCCGCGCGAACCAGGCCCTCGCCACCCTGGAGCGCTACAAGCTCCGTCTCGACGAGGTCGCCGGGACGCTCTCCGCGCTCGAGATCGAGGACCTGGTGACGGTGCGCGACGCCATGGCGGTCACCCAGCGGCTCGAGATGGTCCGGCGCATCGCCGCCGAGATCGAGGGCTACGTGGTCGAGCTCGGCACCGATGGCCGCCTGCTCATCCTGCAGCTCGACGAGTTGATGGCCGGCGTGGAGGGCGAGCGCGAGCTCGTCGTACGGGACTACCTCGTGTCGGGCAGCGGTCGCCGGCAGCGCTCCGTCGAGGACGCGCTGGCCGAGCTGGACAGCCTGTCCGGGGCCGATCTGCTGGACCTGCAGGTGATCGCCAAGGCGGTGGGCTTCCCGGCCAGCGCGGACGCGCTGGAGCAGGCGATCAGCCCCCGCGGCTACCGGCTGCTCGCGAAGGTCCCCCGGCTGCCGCGGCTCGTCGTCGACCGGCTCGTCGAACACTTCGGCGGACTGCAGAAGCTGCTCGCCGCCGGCATCGACGACCTGCAGGCGGTCGAGGGCGTGGGCGAGACCCGGGCCCGCAGCGTCCGCGAAGGCCTGTCCCGGCTCGCCGAGAGCTCGATCCTCGAGCGCTACGTCTGATCCGTCCTAGGGTCGACCCGTGATCCCCCCTGTCGTCGACCTCGCGTGGTGCCAGGAGCGGCCGGACCGGACGGTTCTCGCGGACGTCCGCTGGTACCTCGACGGCCGGAGCGGTCGTGCCTCCTATGACGCCGGCCACCTCCCGGGCGCGGTCTTCGTGGACCTCGATCGCTGGCTGGCCGACGAGGGCAGCCCGCAGGCCGGTCGGCACCCGCTGCCCGAGCCGGCCCGGTTCGCCGAAGGGATGGCAACGCTGGGCCTCGCCGACGACGACATCGTGGTGGCGTACGACGACGCCGGCGGCGTCATCGCGGCGCGCCTCGTCTGGATGCTGCGCGCCACCGGGCACGACGCCGCCCTCCTCGACGGCGGCCTGGGCGCGTACGACGGGCCCCTGGAAGTGGCAGCGGCGCGGCGGCCGGCAGCGGTCTTCACGCCCCGGCCCTGGCCCGCGGAACGGATCGCGGACCTCGACGCCGCGGGTGACCGCTCCCACGTCGTGCTCGACGCCCGCAACCGGGACCGCTACCGGGGCGAGCAGGACCCGGTCGACCCGCGCCCCGGGCACGTCCCGGGCGCTGTCAACGTGCCCTGCCGGGAGAACCTCGACGCGACCGGCAGGTTCCTGCCCGTCGACGAGCTCCGGCAGCGGTTCGCCGAGGCCGGCGTCACCGACCGGGCCACGGTCGTCTCGTACTGCGGGTCGGGCGTGACCGCCTGCCACAACCTGCTCGCGCTGGAGCTCGCCGGCTACCCGCCGGGCCGCCTGTACCCGGGCTCCTGGTCGCAGTACAGCCACGCGTCGGCGCGCCCGGTCGCGGTGGGCGACGCACCGGGCTGAGCCCCCCGGGTCCGTTCAGCCAGCTAGCCGGTGACGCTGAAGACGCTGCCCGGCCGCACCAGATCCCCGACCCGGGCGAGCACCCGGTAGGTGCCGGGCTGTGCGGTCTGGCCGACGGCGCAACCCGGCCGGGTGCGCTTGCCCTGCCACTGCACGGTGGTGGCGCGGCCGGTCCCGGGCGCGAGGGTGAGCACGCCCTGCGCCGTACCGGGCGCACAGTCGCCGCTGGACCAGATCCGGTCCTGCCCGGAGAAGACCTGCAGCTGCACCGCGCCAGGTCCGAGCGCCCGCTGGCATGCCGTGCTGCCGGTGTTGCGGATCGTGAGCGTGAACCGGGGCGCGCCGCCGGTGCGGAACGACGTGGCATCCGCGACGGCCGTCACGGCGAGCACACTGTCGGGGCAGGTCGGCACCGCTGCCGGAGCGGCCGGCGCCGAGGCCTGGACCGACGGCTGGACGGAGGGCTGGACGGAGGGCTGCGGCGAGGTCGCCGCGGCCGACGGTGCGCTCGTGGCGGCGGCCGGACCGGCGCTGGGTTGCACCGCGGCGGTCTTGGCCGGCGCACCGCCGGCGCACGACTTCACCACGAGCAGCAGCACCAGGACGACGACCACGAGGACGCCCCGCCGCCGCCAGTAGGTCGACGCGCGCAGCGGGCCGACGGGTTGCAGTGCCATCGCCTGCCAGCCTAAGGGCCGCATGGCACGATGCCCGGGATGCCACCCACCGCACTCGCGGACGCCGTCACCGCCTGGTACGCCGTCGCCGCCCGCGACCTTCCCTGGCGCCGCCCGGGTACGTCGCCGTGGGCGGTGCTGGTCAGCGAGGTCATGCTCCAGCAGACACCGGTGAACCGCGTCCTGCCCGCGTACGACACCTGGCTGTCCCGCTGGCCGGCGCCGGCCGCGCTGGCCGCCGACGAGCCGGGCGAGGCGGTCCGGATGTGGGGCCGGCTCGGCTACCCGCGCCGCGCGCTGCGGCTGCACGCCGCCGCCGTCGCGGTCGTCGAGCGGCACGGCGGAGAGCTGCCGTGGACCGTCGACGAGCTCCTCGCACTGCCGGGAGTGGGTGACTACACGGCGAGGGCGGTCGCGGCCTTCGCGCACCGCCAGCGGCAGCCGGTGGTGGACACGAATGTGCGGAGGGTCGTCGCCCGCATCGTCGAGGGCGTGGCGGATGCCGCGGTGACCCGGCGCGACCTGGTCCTGGTGGCCGACCTGCTGCCCGCCGACGCCGAGGAGGCCGCGACCGCGTCCGCAGCGTTCATGGAGCTCGGCGCGCTGGTCTGCACGGCGCGGGCGCCCCGCTGCGAGGCCTGCCCGGTCGCGGGGCGGTGCGCCTGGCTGGCCCGGGACCGACCGGCGCTGGCGACGCCCGTGAAGCGGCCGCAGGCGTACGCCGGGACGGACCGGCAGGTGCGCGGGCGCCTGCTGGCGGTGCTGCGGGACGCGGACGGCCCCGTCGAGGCGCAGGTACTGGCCCAGGTCTGGGACGAGCCGGTGCAGCGCGCGCGGGCCCTCGACGGGCTCGTCGCGGACGGGCTGGTCGACCCGCTGCCCGACGGCCGGCTCGGCCTGCCGACGCGCTAGGTCAGGGCAGCTGGGCGAGGTCCGGGCTGCTCGGCCGGGAACGTCACCCAGAAGGTCGCGCCCTCGCCCAGCCGCGAGCTGACGCCGACGGCGCCGCCGTGTGCGGTGACCAGCCGCTTGACGATCGAGAGACCGAGCCCGAACCCCGCGGTCCCGCTCTGCCGGGTGACGTCGCTGCGGGACCAGCGCTCGAAGATCACCGCCTGGTCGGTGTCGGCGATGCCCGGGCCCTGGTCCCGCACGTCGAGCCGGACGAAGCCGGCCTCCCGCCGGACCGTCACCGTGATCGGGCCTGCGTGGCCGGCGTGCTTGAGGGCGTTGCCGACGAGGTTCTCCACCACCTCGCGGACCATGCCGGGGTCGCCGGCCAGCGCCTGCGGTGCGTCGGGTCCGCTGCGCACAGCGACCGCATCGGCGCGGCCGGTCACCACGGCAGCGTCCTGGACCACCTCGGCGAGCATCGGCGTCAGCTCCACCGTCGCCCACTGCGGCTCGGTCCCGCCGACGTCGAGCTGCTCGTCCATGAGCAACCGTTCGGTGAAGTCGTGGATCCGGTCGAAGCACTGCTTGAGCGCCTGCAGGGCCGTCTGGATCTGCTCGAGCGACATCCGGTCGCGGCTGTTGATGAGCAGGTTGGTGTAGCCCTTGCCCGCGCCCAACGGGGTCTGGATGTCGTGCCGGGCGGTGCTCAGCACCTCGGCCCGCATGCGGGCCCTGGCCTCCTCACGCTCGGCGCCCTGCGCCCAGCGCACGGCCACCGCCGCGTGGCCGGCCAGGTCGACGAGCAGCTCCTCGTCGACTGCGTCGAACGGCCGGGCGCCCTGGGGGCTGGCAATGGCCAGCACGCCGAGAACGTCGGCACCGGCGACCAGCGGGACGGCGCACAGCGGGCCGATCGCCGGGTGCCGGCCGGGCAGCCCCACACCGGCGGCGCTGTCCCGGATGTCGGCCAGCCGGACGGCGGAGCGGGTACGGATCGGGACCGCGAACAGGCCGGCGAACCGCGGCGTCTGCTCGGGGAACAGGTCGCGCGGCGCGTCGTACGCGAAGTGACTGGTCTCGTCGGTCGTCCCCTCGCGCAGCAGCATGAGCGCGCTGAAGGCTGCCCCTGTCATCGCCTTGGCCTCCGAGGCCACGGTCTGCAGCACCGCGGCCACACCGGGCTCGTCCTCGGCCAGCAGGCCCCGTGACAGCCGCGACATCGCCCGCAGGCCCTCGCTGCGGCGGACCTCCGCGGACACGTCCCGCATCAGCACGAGGTGGTGCGGGCCCACGATGCGGTGCCGCACCTCCAGGACGCCGTACGGCGCCAGCGGCATCCGGGTGGCGGCCCCGTCCGCCGGCAGGTCCAGCAGGGTCTCCAGGTGCTCGGCGAGCGGCTTGGCCCCCGGGGCCAGCGCCTCGTCACGGGAGATGCCGAACAGGCTCGCGGCACCGGGGCTCCAGGCGACCACGTCACAGCCGTCGACGATCACCACCGCGTCGCCCGTGACGTGGAACAGCTCCCCGGCTGTGCCCTGGAGCGGCTCCGTCGTCACGCCGCGACGGTAGCCCCCCGGACGGCCGACTGCGGCAGTCACCCTCGCCGGTACGCCGGCAGGACCCGGACAGCCCACCGGGCGGCCACCTCGAGGAGGTGACCGCCCGGTGCACGTCGTACTGGTGTCGCTGCTACTCGGCGGCTACTCGGCGGTGTTGCCGCCGCCGGCGGCGAGGTCGACCGGCGGGGCGTCCGGCACGGACTCCGGCTTGGCCTCGCCGCGGAAGCTGAACGTGGCCTCCGCGCCCTCGCCCTCGACGTCGACGACGACGATCTGGCCGGCCTTGAGGGTGCCGAACAGGATCTGCTCGGACAGGCTGTCCTCGATCTCGCGCTGGATCGTCCGGCGCAGCGGCCGGGCACCCAGGACGGGGTCGTAGCCCTTCTTGGCGAGCAGCATCTTGGCCGGGCCGGTGACCTCGAGGCCCATGTCCTTGTTGCGCAGCTGCTCATCCACCCGATGGAGCATGAGGTCGACGATCACGATGATCTCCTCCTCGCTCAGCTGGTGGAACACGACGATGTCGTCGATGCGGTTGAGGAACTCGGGCCGGAAGTGCTGCTTGAGCTCGTCCTGGACCTTGGTCTTCATCCGCTCGTAGGCGCCGACCTTGTCGTTGTCCTTCTGGAACCCGAGGTTGAAGCCCTTGCCGATATCCCTCGTACCGAGGTTCGAGGTCATGATCAGCACGGTGTTCTTGAAGTCCACGACCCGACCCTGCGAGTCGGTCAGGCGACCGTCCTCGAGAATCTGCAGGAGCGTGTTGAACACGTCCGGGTGGGCCTTCTCGACCTCGTCGAACAGCACCACGGAGAACGGCTTGCGGCGCACCTTCTCGGTGAGCTGCCCGCCCTCTTCGTAGCCCACGTAGCCGGGAGGCGAACCCACCAGCCGCGAGACCGTGTGCTTCTCCATGAACTCGCTCATGTCGAGCGTGATCAGGCTGTCCTCGTCCCCGAACAGGAACTCCGCCAGCGTCTTGGCCAGCTCGGTCTTCCCGACGCCGGACGGGCCGGCGAAGATGAACGAACCACCGGGACGCTTCGGGTCCTTGAGCCCGGCACGGGTGCGCCGGATGGCCTGGGAGACGGCCTTGATGGCCTGCTCCTGCCCGACGACCCGCTTGTGGAGCTCGTCCTCCATGCGCAGCAGGCGGGCGGTCTCCTCCTCGGTCAGCTTGAAGACCGGGATGCCGGTCCAGATCGCGAGGACCTCGGCGATCTGCTCGTCGTCGACCTCGGCGACGACGTCCATGTCGCCGGCCTTCCACTCCTTCTCACGCTGGGCCTTCTCGGCGAGCAGCGTCTTCTCCTTGTCACGGAGGGACGCGGCCTTCTCGAAGTCCTGGGAGTCGATGGCCGACTCCTTCTCGCGGCGGACGTTGGCGATCCGCTCGTCGAACTCGCGCAGGTCCGGCGGCGCGGTCATCCGGCGGATGCGCATCCGCGAGCCCGCCTCGTCGATGAGGTCGATCGCCTTGTCGGGCAGGAACCGGTCGCTGATGTAGCGGTCGGCCAGCGTCGCGGCGGCCACCAGCGCGCCGTCGGTGATGCTCACCCGGTGGTGCGCCTCGTAGCGGTCACGCAGACCCTTGAGGATCTCGATGGTGTGCGCCAGCGACGGCTCGCCGACCTGGATGGGCTGGAAGCGGCGCTCGAGAGCGGCGTCCTTCTCCAGGTGCTTGCGGTACTCGTCGAGGGTCGTCGCACCGATCGTCTGCAGCTCACCGCGGGCCAGCATCGGCTTGAGGATGCTGGCGGCGTCGATCGCGCCTTCGGCGGCACCCGCACCGACGAGGGTGTGGAGCTCGTCGATGAACAGGATGATGTCGCCGCGGGTGCGGATCTCCTTGAGGACCTTCTTCAGGCGCTCCTCGAAGTCACCGCGGTAGCGGCTGCCGGCCACGAGCGCGCCGAGGTCGAGCGTGTAGAGCTGCTTGTCCTTGAGCGTCTCGGGCACCTCGCCCTTGACGATCGCCTGGGCCAGCCCCTCGACGACGGCGGTCTTGCCGACGCCCGGCTCCCCGATGAGGACCGGGTTGTTCTTGGTGCGGCGGGACAGCACCTGCATGACCCGCTCGATCTCTTTCTCACGTCCGATGACCGGGTCGAGCTTGGACTCGCGCGCGGCCTGGGTGAGGTTGCGACCGAACTGGTCGAGCACGAGGCTCGTGCTGGGCGTGCCCTCGGCCGGGCCGGTACCGCCGGCCGGCTCCTTGCCCTGGTAGCCGGACAGCAGCTGGATGACCTGCTGGCGGACCCGGTTGAGGTCGGCACCGAGCTTGACGAGGACCTGGGCGGCGACGCCCTCACCCTCGCGGATGAGGCCGAGCAGGATGTGCTCGGTCCCGATGTAGTTGTGGCCGAGCTGCAGCGCCTCGCGCAGGCTCAGCTCGAGGACCTTCTTCGCCCGCGGCGTGAAGGGGATGTGCCCGGAGG
>JAOPWV010000064.1 GCA_025965475.1 Frankiales bacterium
TACCTCGGCGCGATGCTCTGGTTCGGGTTGTGGGTTCGCGACGCCCGCCTGCGCACAGCCCTCGGTCGGCCCGCTCGCGCCTGAGCGCCACGTCGACGGGCACGAACCCGAACGTGAAACACCCTTCGACGGCGCGTTCGTGACGGCAGGAAGGCCGTGCAGCGCGCCGGGTCGGTCATCACGGGCCCGCTCGCGGAGGCACGGATCGCCCTGCATCGATCTCGGTCGGGCCTCGGCCGTGACGCCGCCGTCAGAAGGCCCGCCGCGACCGGCGGGCCTTCTGACGGAACGGCGTCGTACGGCTAGTCCGGCCCCTTGCCCCTCCAAAAGGCGGCCAAGCCGGCCCCTGTAGGAGCGGTGCGGCCCCTCCAAAGGGCCGGCCACGGCCGGCTGTCAGGAGCGGTGCGCACCCGCCCGCGTATCGCTGACGACCGTTGGGGCTTCGGACGCGTACGGGTCCTGCCCGGTCTGGTTCTGTGCCCGGGTCTTCGCCGTCTGCACGTCGGACTTCGTGCGCTCCGCGGCCTGCTGTCCGCTCTGGTAGGCGTTCTCGAGCAGCCGGGCCGCGACGTCCCGCCCGCCGAGCCCGAACGCCAGCGCACCAGCGAGCGAGAGCATGCCGATCAGTGCGGCGTAAGTGATGATCACGATCGACGGGGCGATGCGGAGTTGCGTAAGGATCATGAAGGCTGCGATGGCCATCACGAGTCCAGGCACGACGGCCTCGACCACCTTGCCCGTCGGGGTGTCACCCATGGTGCGGCGTACGACGGTGACGACGGCGGTCGCGAGGATCGACGCGACGACGAAGATGAGCACCGCCGCGATCACGTTCGGCAGGTAGGCGAGGACCTCGTTCATGAAGGCGGTCACGGCGGGGATCTTCAGGGCGCCGATAGCTGCGGTGATCGCGTAGAGGAAGATCAGCCAGAACGCGACAGCGCCCACGATGTTCGAGGGCCGACCGCCTGGGCTGACCTTCTCGACGAAACCACCGGCGTGGCTGTCGGTCAGTGCCTGGTCGACCTTCAGCCGCCGCAGGGCCTTGTTGACGACGGCCTTCACCGCTTTGGCGATGACGTAGCCGACGATGAGGATGACGAGGAACCCGATGATGTTCGGGATGTAGCCAAAGAACGTGTTCAGGGACGTCTGAACCGAGTTGCCGACGTCGACTGATGCGCGGGGCATCGTGCCTCCAGGTGTCAGGGGAGCCATGGGACAGGGCGCGACGCGCCCCGTGGATCGCTGGGCTACCCGACCCTGGCCGATTACATGCAGGGGCGGCCAGACCTGCTGGTGACACCTCCCTGGCGAAATCGCCGTGAGCCCTGGCGTCGACGATTCATCACTCACCGCGATGACGAATTCGTGAACCGGGCGGCGTGCCGGGCTTCCGGACCCGGTCATCTCGAGCGATTCTTGTTTGCCTCATGTGGCGTCGAGCAGCGCGAAGCTTCCCCTGAGCCGGACACGAGAGGACCTCCCCGGATGATCAGGACAGAACACATTGACGTCCTGATCGGCCACGGGCTGGTGGCCCCCCGGGCAGCAAGATCGGCAAGATCGGTCACCTGGACGAGAGCGCCCAGGCAGAGCTGTACCGGCGCTACGGTTGGACTAGTCCGGCGCCCGAAGATCCGCACCGACAGTGGGCCGGCCGGCTCGGGCAGGGGCACCGGCACGAGCGACACGGTTTCCGCCGGCAGCCACCTGCGCGTCGGCCAGATGACGCCCCAGTCCCAGAGCCCCAACCCCGGGCAGGTCACTGTCGTGATGGGGAGCAATGACCGCAACGGCAGTTGCTCGAGTGGCCGAACGTCCGCCCGGCGCGATGCTCTGGCTCGGGCTGTGGGTTCGCGATGCCCGCCTGGGCACAACCCGGGGTCTGCCTGCTCGCGCCTGAGCGACCGTCGACGGGTATGAACCCGAACGTGACACACCCTCCGACGGCCCGTTCATGACTGCAGGAAGGGCGCGCCGGGTCGGTCATCACGGGCCCGCTCACGGAGGCACGGATCGCCCTGCATCGATCTCGGTCGGGCCTCGGCCGTGACGCCGGCCGCAGCGGGAGCAGGCGGCTGACATCCCGGCTGCAGGGTGACCAACGGCATACGGAATCGCCGTTCCGTTTCGGCTAGCGTGGCACGACGCCCGCCCTGCCCCTGCCGGAGGTTCCACCGTGCCCGACCTGTCCAGTCCGAACGACGCAGCGCGCGCCCATCACCAGGTGACCTTCGCGGTCCTGGCCGCAGGTGTCGCCGCCTTCGCGCTGCTGCAGTCCCTCGTCACGCCGGTGCTGCCGACTCTGCAGCACGCGCTGCATACCTCGCAGAGCACCGTGACGTGGGTCCTGACCGCCTACCTGCTCTCGGCGTCGATCTTTACGCCGATCATCGGGCGGATCGGTGACGCGGTCGGCAAGAAGCGGATGTTCGTCGTCACCCTGGTGGCCCTCGCGGTGGGATCACTTGTCGCTGCCCTGGCGACGGACGTGAAGGTGATGATCGTCGCCCGGGTGATCCAGGGCGTCGGGGGCGGCGTGCTGCCGCTGGCGTTCGGCATCGTCCGGGACGAGTTCCCGCGGGACAAGGTCTCCGGGGCTGTCGGGCTGCTCGCCGCGCTGACCGCGGTCGGCGCCGGATTCGGGATCGTGCTGGCGGGTCCCATCGTCGACGCGCTCGACTACCACTGGCTTTTCTGGATCCCCATGATCATCGTCGTGCTGGCCGGGATCGCCGCACACTTCGTCGTTCCGGAGTCCCCGGTGCGGGTGCCGGGCCGGATCAGCGTCCTGCCCGCGCTGCTGCTGTCGGCCTGGCTGGTCTGCCTCCTGCTCGCGCTCAGCCAGGGCCCCTCCTGGGGCTGGGGTTCCGGCCGGACGATCGGTCTGCTCGCCGCCGCGGTCGTGCTCGCCGGCGTGTGGGTCCTCGTCGAGCACCGCTCGAAGGCGCCGCTGATCGACATGCGGATGATGCGCCTGCCCGCCGTGTGGACGACAAACCTCGTCGCGCTGCTCACGGGTGTCGGCATGTACGCGACGTTCGCGTTCCTGCCCGAGTTCGTCCAGACGCCGCGGTCGGCCGGCTACGGCTTCGGCTCCAGCATCACCGGCTCCGGACTGCTCCTCCTGCCGTCGAGCATCACGATGTTCGTCGTCGGCCTGCTGGCCGGTCGGCTCACGCGCCGTCTCGGTGCGAAGACGCTGGTCGTGGCCGGCATGGCGATCACCGTGGTGGCGTTCACGCTGCTCGCGTTCGCGCACGACCACACGTGGCAGGTGTACCTGGCGACGGCGATCCAGGGCGTCGGTTTCGGCCTTGCCTTTTCGGCGATGTCGGCGCTGATCGTGGGCGCTGTCGCGCCGGAGCAGACCGGCGTGGCCAGCGGCATGAACGCCAACATCCGCACCATCGGAGGCTCGATCGGTGCGGCCCTCATGGCCAGCATCGTCACGTCGAACCCCGGCATCGGCGGCCTTCCGCGAGAGGCCGGGTACGTCCACGGCTTCACCTTCCTGGCGGTCGCAAGCGTGCTCGCCGCGCTCGCCGGCCTGCTGATCCCGACCACCCGCACCTCGTCCGTACCGGTCGAGGACGAGCCGGAGCACGCGGAGCTCGCACTGGTTGCCGCCGGAACGGTCGTCGGCGACAAGCCGGAGTAGGTCATGGGTGCCGCCGACTCCGACGCCACACGTCCCTTGCGCCGGGACGCCGTTCGCAACCGCGAGCGCGTCCTGGTGGCAGCCGGCCGGCTGGTGGCCGAGCACGGCGTCGACGTGAGCATGGAGCAGATCGCCCAGGAGGCCGGCCTGGGGATAGGCACGCTCTACCGCAGGTTCCCCAACAAGGACGCCCTGGTGGACGCCCTCGTCGAGGCCTTCGTCGAGCAGGTCGTCGACGCGGGACGCTCGCTGTTGGTGCGGGACGAGGGCACCGGGCTCGAGGACTTCCTCCGCGAGGCAGGGCGTTCCCTCTCCGAACAGCGCGGCTGTCTCCCGCGTCTCTGGCACCCCTCTCGGGCCACGCCCGCGACGCGCGAGGCGCGCGTGGTCGTCGGCGCGTTGCTCGCGCAGGCCCAGGAGCACGGGCGGGTCGAGCCGGGCATCGCCGTCGGCGACGTCTTCGTCCTCCTGTGGGCCCTTCGAGGCATCATCGAGACCACCGGTGAGCTGGCCCCCGGCGCCTGGGAGCGCCACCTGGACCTGCACCTCGCCGGCCTGCGATGCCGGCCGCTGCCCACCACGCGGCCGCCGGTCTCCCTCGACCAGATCGCGCACCTCGCGCCCCCGGGAGCGTGACGGGCCGACGCGATCAGGCGGTCAGAAGGGCGCGCCGCGAGCGGCGGGCCTCCTGACGGAACGGCGTCGTACGGCTAGTCCGCGGCGGCCATCATCGCGCTCTCCCGGTCCCACGCGCGGTGGAGGCCGACGGCGGCGACGAGCTCGGTGGTGAACTCCTTCGCCACGCCGTCCCCGACCACCACGCCCGGGTCGTCCGTCGAGACGCCGAGAGCCTTGAGCAACTCGGCGGCGTCGCCCCAGGCGCCGAGAGTCTTGCAGTGGCGGTACGCCTCCTGGACCAGCAGCGCCAGCCTGATGTCGTTCGTGGGTGTGGTGCCACCGGCCACCAGGATCGCATCGAACTCGATGGACCGCACCGTCAGCAGGGTGCGCTCGACGATCTCGGTCGTCTTGCCCTTCTTCAGCACGCCGCCGACCGGCGCGATGACGAGCAAGGACGCCCCGAGCTTCTCGACCGCCTTGCGCAGCCTGCCGATCCCCGCGAGGTCGGAACCGGCGTCAGCGACCACACCGACCTTGCGGCCCGCGATCGGCCCTGGCGCCGTGACCACCTGCGACAGCGCGGGGGACGGCTCGACGTCCTCCGCTGGGTTGCCCTTCGGCGCGGGCAGGCCGAGAGCCGCGGCGACCTGGGCGCACAGGTCGGCGTCGACGTTGGCCAGCACCTGCAGCGTGCGCTCCTTGATCGACTGCTCGTAAACCTTGCCGAGCTCGAAGCTGAGCGCCTCCACGACGTGTGCCTGCTCCACCTCGGTGAGGCTGCGGTAGAACATCGTCGGCTGCGAGAAGTGGTCGTCGAACGACGCCGGTTTGCCGCGTACGACGGACCCCTCGACGGGGCGGGCCAGCTGGACGTATCCGCCCTCGTCCTCAGCCGCGACCCGCGGTTCGCCGCCGTCGACGCTGTTGGGCAGGTACGGCGCCACACCGGTGTGGATCGCGGTCTGGTGCATGCCGTCGCGCAGCATGTCGTTGACCGGGGCGTGCGGCCGGTTGATCGGCAACTGCGCGAAGTTCGGTCCGCCGAGTCGGGTCAGCTGCGTGTCGAGATAGGAGAACAGGCGGGCCTGCATGAGCGGGTCGTTGGTCACCTCGATGCCGGGGACCAGATGGCCGACGTGGAACGCGACCTGCTCGGTCTCGGCGAAGTAGTTCGTCGGGTTCCGGTCCAGTGTCAGCCGCCCGATCGGCTGCACCGGGACGAGCTCCTCCGGCACGATCTTGGTCGGGTCCAGCAGGTCGATGCCCGCGAAGCTGTCGGTGCCGTCGTCGGGCATCACCTGGATCCCCAGCTCCCACTCCAGGAAGGCACCCGCCTCGATGCCGTCCGCCATGTCACGGCGGTGGAAGTCGGGATCGACGCCGGCGGCGATCTGTGCCTCCTCCCATACGAGGGAGTGGACACCGGCCACCGGCTTCCAGTGCCACTTCACCAGGCTGGACTCGCCGGCGGCGTTGACGAGCCGGAACGTGTGAACCCCGAAGCCCTCCATCGTCCGGTAGGACCGCGGGATGCCGCGGTCGCTCATGTTCCACAGCATGTGATGGGTCGCCTCGGTGTGCAGCGAGACGAAGTCCCAGAACGTGTCGTGTGCCGACTGGGCCTGGGGGATCTCCCGGTCGGGGTGTGGCTTGCCGGCGTGGATGACGTCCGGGAACTTGATCCCATCCTGGATGAAGAACACCGGGATGTTGTTGCCGACGAGGTCGAACGTCCCCTCGTCGGTGTAGAACTTCACCGCGAAGCCCCGGGTGTCGCGGACCGTGTCGGCCGAGCCGCGCGAGCCCAGCACCGTCGAGAAGCGCACGAAGACTGGCGTCGTGCGTCCCTTCTCGGCCAGGAAGTCGGCCTTCGTCACCGAGGCGGCCGTGCCGTAGGACTCGAAGACGCCGTGAGCGGCGGCACCCCGCGCGTGCACCACGCGCTCCGGGATCCGCTCATGGTCGAAGTGGGTGATCTTCTCGCGCAGGTGGAAGTCCTCGAGCAGGGTCGGGCCGCGCGTGCCCGCCTTCAGCGAGTGATCGGTCTCCGGCAGGCGCAGCCCCTGCGTCGTCGTCAGGAACTCGCCGGCCTGCGCGCCCTCCTCCCCGCGTGGAACCGCCTCACGGGCCGGCACCCCGGCCGGGCTCGCGGACTTCGGTGCGCTCTGGTCGGGCTTGCGGGCTGTAGGCAAGGGGAGGCCTCTCGTGGGCGCTGGATGATGATCCAGCGGTACCCCTCGCCGACATCCGTAAAAGCGCTGCATGGGCAGGGCCGGCTCCGATGGAGACGTCTCAGCGGTCGAAGGTGTCAAGCACGAGGTCGCATCCCACGGCACGGGACACGCACGTACAGATGGCCGCGTTCTCCAGCTGCTGAGCAGGGCTGAGGAAGGCGTCGCGGTGGTCGACGATGCCGGCTGCGGCCAGGACCGGCAGGACGCACAACCCGCATTCGCCGCGCAGGCAGTCGGCGATCATCGGCACGCCGGCCTCGAGCAGCGCATCCAGGATCGTGCGGTCGGACGGCACCTCCACCGTTTTGTCCAGCCTGGGGATCCGGACAGTGAAGGCTTCGGCGGGAAACCGGCCGCTGCTGCCGAAGCTCTCGGTGCGCAGCAGCCGTGCCGGTCGCCCGACCGACTCCCAGGCCTCTCGTGCGGCTACCTGCAGCCGCAGCGGTCCGCAGACGTAGGCGAGCCCGTCGGCCGGCAGGCCGCCGAACGCGTCGGGAAGCAACAACCGCTGCCCCTGCGAGGAGGAGAACAGCTCCAGGGCATCGCCCAGAACGTCGCGCAGCTTGTCGAGGAAGGGCATGTCCGCGGTGCTGCGCGCCGTGTACAGCAGGCGCACGGGGGCACCGCGGCGGGCCAATGACAGCGCCATGCCGTAGATCGGGGTGATGCCGATGCCGCCGGCCACGAGGACGTAACCCGGCGCGTCGTAGGCCAGTCGGAACAGGTGCTGGGGCCGTGACACGAGCAGCTGGTCGCCGACCGTCAGGCGACCCATGAACGTCGAGCCACCACGACCGTCGGACAGCTGCTTGACTGCGATGCGTAGCTGTCCCGGAGCCGGCGCCGCTACCACCGAATACGAGCGGCGCTCCGGCCTGCCGTGCACCTGGGCGATCACGTCGATGTGGCTCCCGGGCTCCGGCCGGGCGACCGGCATGTCGGGCTCCAGGTCGATCTGGCGCACGTCCCGCGCGGCGTCCGCCACCGCCTTGACGGTCGCGGTGGTCCAGGCCCCGTCCTGTCGCACGTCGCGCGCCTAGCGGACGGAGGGCGCGGCGAAGGAGCCCGAGCCGGACTCCGCGGCCGTCATCGCGGTGACGAGCTGGCGCGCCCACATCGCCGCTGCGTCGATGTTCAGGTTGTAGAACACCTTGTCGGGGTGATCGTCCAGGGCATGTTGCTGGGCCTCCAGCACGACCCGGTCCTCGGCGAGGACCGACTCGCTGTCGGCGAACAGGCCGTCGGTGAGCGCCTGGTCCTCCAGCGAGTAGTTGCGGACCAGCTTCCAGAAGAAACGGCAGGTGCCCTCGGTGCTCGGCGTGACGGTGTGCAGCACCTGCATGGTGATGCCCTGCGACCGGTCGCCGTCGGGAGCGCCGGTGCCTGTGGGGGCCACGCCGACATCGATGGTCACCGTCGACGGTGCCTGGTAGCGGATGATCTGCCAGCGGTCGACCGGGCCGGGCCGGCCCAGGTGCTTGGCGAAGAAGGGCGGCGCCTCGATGCCGAGCATCCACCGGGTGAGCACCACTTCGCGGCCGCTGTGGGTCGTCTCGAACGGCGCCTCGGCGACGGCGGCGTTCCCGATCGAGCCCGCGTGCACGAACGTCTCGTGGGTGAGGTCGAGCAGGTTGTCGACGACCAACTGGTAGTTGCACGCGAGCGGGTAGTCGCGATCCCGACCGGCCCAGTCCGGGCGGGCGGCCAGCGACAGGTCCGGCACGGTGGCCGGGTCGGCGAGCGCCGGGTCGCCGGGCCAGAGCCAGACCATCCCGTGCTCCTCCACCACCGGGTAGGTGCGCACGTGCGCCGAGGGGTTCACCGTCTCCTGAGACGGCATGAACACGCAGCGGCCGTCCGGCCCGTACCGGAGGCCGTGGTAGCCGCAGACCACGTCCTCGCCGTCCAGCCGGCCCATCGACAGCGGCAGCAGCCGGTGCCAGCAAGCGTCGTCGAGTGCCACGGCACGGCCGTCGCCGCGGCGGTACAGCACGACCTTCCGGTCGACGACCTGCCGCGGGAGCAGGTCTTCGGCGACGTGGCGGGCCCAGGCCGCGGCGTACCAAGCGTTCTCCGGGAAACTCGGCCCGCTCACCTCAGCGCCTGACCGCGGCGGACTCGCGCTGGCGTAGCGCCGGCAGGACGTCCGTGCCGAACGCGTCGAGCACGTGCGTCAGGTGCTGGGGCAGTGAGGAGAGGATCACGTGCCCGACGCCGGCTTCCTGCAGGGCCCGGATCTGGGTGACGCACTGGGCCGGTGAGCCGCAGATCGTCGTCGCCCGGAGGACCTCCCGGGTGGCCAGCGGCCGCTGTTCGTCGCTGAGCTCGCGCATGTAGCCGCGGTACTTGCGTAGGTGCCGGGTGGCCGGGTCGCCGTCGTCCTCTGCAGGCGGCTTGTACGCCTTGCGCACCGCGACAAGCGCGTCGACGACGTTGCGGGGCACGTTCGGCGACTGCTCGGCGATGCGGCTGAAGTTGATGGCGGGAGCCAGGCTCTTGGGCCCGAGCGCCTCCCGTAGCTCCACGAAGTCAGCCTCGTCGTCGAGGTCGATGTCGCGGTCGGTCAGGTAGACCGACGGGGTGATGGCGACCTCCATGGCGTCCGGGTCCAGGCCCGCTTCTTCCCGGCAGGCGCGGATCGTCTCGATGCAGGCCGCCACGATCTCCGGCTGGGTCATCCCCCCGAGGAGGACGGCGTCCGCGTAGCGCGCGGCATCGCGCAGGATGCGGGGGCCGGCCGCCGCGACGTAGACGGGCACCGGATGTTCGACATCCACCCAGGGGAGCGTGGGGTTGACGAAACCGGCGTGCCGCAGGGCACCGTCCGGCATCTGCACCTCGACCACGTCGCCTCGGAGCATGCCGCGCATCTCGCCGACGAAGCGCTCGAGCGTGGCCAGGTTGGCCGGCGGCAGGCCGAGCGAGCCTGTGGAGGTGAAGCCGGTGCCGATGCCCAACGCCACCCGGCCGGGAGCGAGGGTGTTGAGCGACGCGATCGAGGCCGCCAGCAGGGGGGCCGACCGCAGGACCGGGTTGGTCACCCCCGTAGCCACGGTGATGCGGGACGTGAGGGCGGCGCTCGCCGCCATCGAGACGAGCGGGTCGCCGAACACCAGCGGGGAGTCGACAAACCAGGCGGAGTCGAAGCCGTACTGCTCGGCACGCGCCACGACCTGCGGCGTACCGGCCGCCGGCGTGACCAGTAGGCCGATCTTCATGCCGCCCCCGTTTCCGTATTCCGGACATGGTTCCGGAACGCAGCAGAAACGTAGGAACATGCCCCGGCTACGTCAAGCAGCAGGTCGTAGTCACACCCGATCGGCCGGCCGGTGGCCGAGCAGCTCGGACAGCTCGGCAGCCGCCGTCACGACGTGCTGCACCGCGTCGGTGCGATGCCTGCCGGTGAGGCGCTCCTTGGTGCCGGTCACGGACAGTCCTGCGACCACGGTGCCGGAGGAGTCCATGACCGGTGCGCCGATCGCGGTGACTCCGGGGAGAAGGTCGTCGGGGCTGACGACGTAGCCGCGGGTCCGGACCTGGGCGAGCCGCTTGAGGAGCAGGCCCCGCGCTGCGTCATCCAGCGCGACGTGCTCGAGCAGGTCGGGCCGGTGGGCCAGGATCGCCACCGGGCCGGCACCGGCGTTCAGCGGGAGCATGTCGCCGACGTTCACGTGGTGGACGCGGATCGGGTGCGGGCCCTCCACCCGATCCACGCACAAGGCCCGCCCTTCCCGTGGCGCGAGCAGGTAGGCGGTGTCCCCGGTCGCCTGGGCCAGCGCGGTGACCACCGGCCGGGCGATCTCCCGTAGACCGGCGCCGCGGGAGGCGGCGCCCCCGATTCCGGTCAGCTTGCCGGTGAGTGCGTAGCGCCCGGTCGAGGACTTGCGGACCCAGCCGGCCACCGTGAGCGTCGCGAGTAGCCGGTGCGCGGTCGGGCGGGTGAGCCCGGCCGTCTCGGCCACCTGTGACAGCGAGACCTCCGGGCCGTCCGCAGCGATCAGCTCGACGATCCGGCACGCACGCAGGACCGAGTTGACCAGGCTCTTGGAGCCTTCGGTGTCCATGACCGTGCGTCTCTCCTCGACGAGGTGGGGTGCCGGCACGCGGGCAGGGGCCCCAGCAGTTCCGAACGGCAGCGTGCAGCGCGGAGCGTACGTCGCCCTCTTTGCCGGCACGTCGGTGTCGGCGCGACCTCCAGTTCTCGGGCGTGTCCGTTGACACATGTGAAACGCGTCTCTACTGTTCCGCCACTTCTGCATGCCGGTCAACCGTCCGGATACCGGAATTACCGAGAAGCTGGGGGAAGTCGCATGGCACGGCGCGTCATCTCCGTACCGGGCCTGGGCCATGGGGACCAGCCGATCCCGCTCGCGGTGGTGTTGGGACCCCTGCTGGTCACGGGAGGGCTCAGTGGCCGGGACCCGGAGTCGGGCGACTTGCCGGAGGACCTGGACGCCGAGGTGGCCCAGCTGTTCCGCAACATCACCGCGGTGCTCTCGGCCGCGGACTCTGGCCCCGCGGCGGTGGCCAAGGTGACCGTCTACGTACGGGACCGCGGTGCCCGCGACGCGATCAACCGCGAGTGGGTCGCGCTGTTCCCCGACCCCGAGGACCGGCCGGTACGCCACACCCTCATCCATGACCTGCCAGGCGATCTGCGCGTCCAGGCGGACCTGCTCGCCGTCCTCGAGAACAAGGACCACGAATGATCGTCGATGCGCACGCGCACCTTGTCGCGCCGCCGGAGCTGTACGTCTACAAGGCGAACCTGCAGTCCAACCACGGGGCTCACGGCAAGGGCTCGCCCGGCATCAGCGACGAGCGGCTGAAGCAGTCCGCCGACGAGAACGTCGCGATCATGGATG
>JAOPWV010000070.1 GCA_025965475.1 Frankiales bacterium
GGTCAGCTGGCCTGACCCGGTATGCTGTCCTAGCACCACGGGGGCGACCCCGCGCGCTCGTAGCTCAACGGATAGAGCACTTGACTACGGATCAAGAGGTTGCAGGTTCGAATCCTGCCGAGCGCACCCACTATGACCGGGACGTGATCGACCTGTTCCGTAGTTCCCAGCCCCGCCAGCCTGTCCCGGTGATCGGGACTGCCCGCGAGTGGAGCGTCTCCCGACGGACCCGCCCGGCGCCGAGCGGCGCCGCCCCACTCGACGCAACGGACTGCCGTAGCGCATATGCGCATGCATGCCTGAACCGTCAGGTCAGACCGAACTCCGCCGCTGGACGAGCCCGCGCACGAATGCGGCCTGGCCCGCATGCTGCAGGTCGTCGGTGGTGACGCTGACCAGGCGCACGCCGAGGGTCACGGGGGGATCCCAGGACCGGTCCACGACGCGATCGAGATCGGCGTCCGTGAGCGGTTTGACGAACCGGACCGTCCGCTCGTGCACCGCGCCGAAGTACGCGATCAGATCGTCCGCCGTCACCCGGACGGCTCCGACCTCCTCGGGGCTCTGTCCGTAGCCCGACACGGATGCCTCGAACGGCAACCCGAACCGGTCCGCGAAGCCGAGCGAGGTCCAGACCGGTTCGGTGCCGCCCATCTCCGCGACGTACCCGTCCTGCACCCGGGTCAGGTGCCAAACCAGCCAGCCGATCGTGTTGGCCTCGTCGTCGACGCGGAAGGCCAGCTGGTCCGGAGTCAGCCCCTCGACCGCGGCGTGCACGACGCCGCGGATGTTGTTGAAGCCCTCCAGCAGCAGCTCGGCGCTTCTCATCAGCGGTGACTCCTGTCGTACGGGCGCGGCGTCGACCTCCTTCCCGGGAGCCGGCGCGCGCAACCCGCGGGCAACCCGGACGTGTGTCGCGCGCCACATCCGGGCCCGCGAGGTTGATCATGCCCGTGGGCCTCGCCCATCGGCGACCCACGGCGCACGTCTCACTTCGGAGCACTGCATGTCAGCACCTGAATCCGTCAGCGGGGTCCGGACCACGGCCGGGGACGGACATCTCGAGGCCCTCGGCTACGAGGGCGAGTTCCAACGTTCGATGGGCCTGGTCGCGAACTTCGCACTGGGCTTCACGTACCTCTCCCCGTTGGTCGGGGTGTACTCGCTGTTCGCCCTCGGGCTGGCCACCGCCGGCCCCCCGGCGATCTGGTGGATCATCATCGTGGGGCTGGGCCAGACGCTCGTGGCCCTCGTGTTCGGCGAGGTCGTGGCGCAGTACCCGATCACCGGCGGCATCTATCCGTGGACCCGACGGCTGTGGGGCGCCCGGTATGCCTGGATCGCGGCCTGGGTCTACGTCTGGGCCATGATCGTCACGATCACGTCGGTCGCCGAGTTCGGCGGCGGTTTCGCGGCCGCCTTGTTCGGGCTCGAGAACACCGCCGGCGTCGGTCTGGCCACGGCCGTAGCCCTGCTCCTGATCGCGCTGGCCTTCAACTTCAGTGGAACGCAAGTGATGTCCCGCGTGGCGCGGATCGGCTTCGCCGCCGAGCTCGCCGGGGTCGTCGCGGTCGGCCTGTACCTGATGATCTTCCACCGCAAGCAGCCGTTCTCGGTCTTCTTCGACAGCATGGGCACGGCCGGCAGCGGCTCCTACCTCACCGCGTTCTTCGCGGCGGCCCTGACCGGGCTGTTCCTCTTCTACGGGTTCGAGGCGTGCGGCGACGTCGCCGAGGAGGTCGAGCACCCCGGCCGCCGCATCCCGGTCGCCATGCTGCTCAGCATCGGCGTCGGCGGCATCTCGGGCCTGATGTCGTTCGCCGGGTACGTGCTGGCCGCGCCGAACCTCAAGGACATCATTGCGGGCAAGGACGGTGACCCGATTCCCGGGATCCTCAAGGACAGCCTGGGAACCGTCGGCCAGAAGATCTTCCTGGTCATCGCGATCACGGCGTTCATCTCCTGCGTCCTGTCGCTGCAGGCCGCTGCGAGCCGGCTGCTCTACTCCTTCGGCCGCGACCAGATGCTGCCGGGCCACCGGTGGCTGGCGAAGCTGTCCGTCAAGCACGCCGTGCCCACGAACGCGCTAATCGTCGCGTCCCTCGTGCCGATGGCGATCTGCCTGTACATCTACGCGCAGCCCAGTGCCCTGGTGCGGGTCACCTCGTTCGCCGTCCTCGGCATCTACCTCTGCTTCCAGATGGTCGTCCTCGCGGCGCTGCGGCAGCGGCTGCGCGGCTGGCGGCCGGCCGGGGAGTTCTCGCTGCGCGGGTTCGGCCTGCCCGTCACGGTGCTGGCTCTGGCGTACGGCGTGACAGCGATGTACCTGCTCGCGAAGCCCGGGTCGACGGGTTCGTTCGGCGACCGCTGGACCAGCCTGATCGGCCTCGTCGTCGTCCTCGTGGTCGGTCTCGCGTACCTGTTCACGGCCCGGCCCGACCAGTACTCCGACGCACCGCAGGGCGACGCGCTCGAGGTCGCCGCACGACTGCGGGAGAACGCCTAGGTCTGACCAGCTGTCGTCGCAGAGGTCGGGTGCGGATCTTCCGCCCCGGCCTCTGCCGTTCAGCCGGTCAGGAGCCGCCAGGGAAACCCGTCGACGTGGTGCACGGACCACCGGTGCGCAGCCGGTCCGCCGACGGCGACCAGCGATCCGGTCAGCCACGAGGAGGTCGTCGACGCGACGACCCGGCCCTCCGCGTTCACCAGCAGCGCAGGCTCCGCCAGCTCATCGAGCAGCGCGAGGAGCCGGTCCTCGAGCCGTCCCGCCAGCAGATCGGCGCCCGCGACCCCGAGGAACGTCGAGCCGGACCGGACCGGGACGGTAAGCGTGACCATGTACTCGTTGGTCGACAGGTAGTCGACGTACGGACCCGCGACCCAGCGCTCGCCGGTGCGCTCCGGCTCGCGGTACCACTCGGCCGCCGTGTAGTCGTAGAAGTCCGGCGAGTCCGGATCGTGGCTGACCCGCAGTGCCTCAGGACGTACGCCGGCGAGCCACCACTCCAGCCACCGCGGGGCATCTGCGAGCAGGCCCGGGGCGAGGATGACGCCAGTACCCGCCACCAGGCCGCGGTGCCGGTCGAGCACGTCGAGCAGGAGCTCGCGGGTCCCCGCCACGTCGGCCCGCCGCAGCGGCCGGTCCTTGCGCGCCGTAGCGTCACTGACCTCGAGCAGGCGCCGACCGACCACCTGGACGGAGCGGAAGACCTCATCGAGAAGTGCCGCCACCTCGTCGAGCACGCCCGGCGCCCTCATGTCCGGCTCCGCAGCCGGCGCTTCGCGGCGGCCAGCCGGTAGTCGACGAGGCGGGCCGTCTCCGCGCGGATCCGCCCCTCCGCGATCGCCCGGACCCGCGCGGTCGCACCCTTCTCGATCGCCGCGACCAGCCGGCGGTGGTCGGCCACGACCATGCCGTGGTCGCCGGCCTGCTCCAGCGGTAGCCACAGCAGGTCGCCGATCTCCGCCTGCAGCGCGATCTCCGCGCGCGCCAGCCGGGCCGACTGCGCCGCAGCCGCGACCTCCAGGCGGAACCGGCCGTCGGCCCGGCGTCGGCTCCCCAGGTCAGGCGCCTCGACGAGCAGCTCGAGCCGCGTGCGCAGCCGGTCGCAGTTGTCGGCCGAGGCGCGCTCCGCGGCCAGCCCGGCCGTGGCGATCGCCACCGCGGCCCGGTGGTCGCCGATGTCGCGCAGCTCCTGGAGCGGGAACTCCATCAGTCGTTGCTCCAGCCGGAACGACGACAGCTCGGCCGGTGCCGTGACGAAGGTGCCGCCGCCGCGGCCACGGCGCGTCCGGACCAGCCCGTCCTGCCGCAGGGCGCCCAGCGCCTCCCGCAAGGTCACCGTGGCGACACCCAACTGCGCCGCGAGATCGACCTCGGCGGGCAACCGCTCGCCATCCGCGAGCAACCCGAGGTGGATCGACTCCCGCAGCCGGCGCACCACGGCTCCGGTCCGGCCGTCGGTCTCGAGGGGCGCGAAGGCCGACTGTTGGACCGGTGTACTCACTCGGGCCCCTCTGCCGCGGCGGATGTGGTCTCTGGAATCTAGCCCCCCGACCCTCTTGTGCTTTGACCTATGACTTCATATGTTTCCGTCACGACGTGCCTGCCGGCGTCGGCCGCCGATGCTGGGAGTTTCCGTGACCGACCTCGTTCCACTGCCCGATCCGACGGTGCATTCCGAGGCCGGATCCTCGACGGAGGAATTCGTCGCGGAGTGGCGCAACGCGGCGTACAACTGTTTCTCCTCCGGGCACAAGTTCTGCCGGGAGGTCTGCCCGGTCACCCAGGTGACCCGCAACGAGACCTGGACGCCCACCGCGTTCCACGCGAACGTCGTGGCGATGGAACAGGGCGACCTGACCATCGAGGACGTCGCCGCCGACTACGTCAACTGCACCGGTTGCGGCGCCTGTGAACTGCGCTGTCCCAACACGCTCTACACCGGCGACTTCTACCGGTTCCGCACACGGACCGTCGACCTGGTGAAGGGCGTCCGGGCGCTCGCCGTGGAGAACGGCATCCACCAGCCCGGCTGGCAGCGGTGGAACGAGCTGACCGACCAGCGCACGCACGAGCCGGTGCTCGGCGAGCAGCCGGTCGGACAGGACCAGGTCCGTGACTGGGCGGACGGGCTCAACATCCCGATCGGTGGCGAGAACATCCTGTTCGTCGACTGCGAAGCCGCGTTCTACCGGACCTCGGTCCCGCGTGCGGTGGCGCAGATGCTGCAGCTCGGCGGGTACGAGTTCGGACTCATGCAGGAGCAGTGGTGCTGCGGCGGGCCGGCCGCGGAGATGGGGTACGTCGACCAGGCGAAGCGGTTCGCCCGGCACAATCTCGACAACTGGCACGCGTCCGGGGCCAAGCGGATCCTGGTTCTCGATCCGCACGACTACATCAGTTTCACCGAGGACTATCCGAAGTACTTCGGGGCCGAGTTCGACCTCGAGGTCGTGCTCGTCATCGAGATCTTCGCCGAGATGATCCGCGACGGTCGGCTCACACCGCACGTGCCGATCGAGAAGGCGATCACGTACCACGACCCCTGCCGGCTCAACAAGCGCAAGGGAATCTGGAAGGAGCCACGCGAGATCCTGCGTGCGATTCCGGGCCTGGACTTCAAGGACGTGGACCGCGTCACCCAGTGGTCGTACTGCTCCGGCGGCGGCGGCGGTCTGCCCATCGAGAAGCCGGAGCTCACCAAGCGGATCAGTGACGTCCGGATCGGCAAGGCCGCCGAACTCGAGGTCGACACCCTGGTCAGCGCGTGCCCTTGGTCGGAGCGGCCGCTCAGCGCGTCAGGAGACGAGCAGAACATCGACGTCACCGACCTGCACGAACTCCTCGCCGAGTCGCTCGGCATCACGGTCGGTGGCCGGCGGGGTGACACGTGACGGTCACAGAGAGCCTCGCGCAGCACGTCGTCGACAGCCTGGTCGCGGAACTGGCGCCCGTGCTGGGGGACGAGCACGTGCTCACGTCGAAGACGGCGCGGTGGAACCGGGCCCGGGTCCCTGCGCCCTTCCCGGTCCACCGATGGTCCGAACGTGTACCGGACCTGGTCGTGCTGCCCGCGTCGACCGAGGAGGTCGCGCACGTCGTCCGCGTGGCCAACAAGTACAGCGTCGCGATCGTCCCCCGGGACGGCGGGACAGGTCTCACCGATGGCGCCGTTCCGGAGCGGCGGGGCATCGTCGTGGACGTCAAGCGGATGAATCAGATCCACGAAATCGACCTCGAGAACGGCACCTGCACCGTCGGCGTCGGGATCAACATGCTGAAACTCAACGAGGTACTGGGCAAACACGGGTTCATCTATCCGGACGATCCTGCGTCGTACCCGTGCTCCCTCATCGGCGGGCGTATCGGTACGAGCGGCTGGTCCCTCGTGGGCAGCCGGTACGGCCACTCGCGCGATCTCGTGTTGAGTTTCGACATGGTGCTCCCTACCGGAGAAACGATCACGGTCGGCGACGGCGGCGGACAGAAACTCACCAAGAGTTCAAGCGGGTACCAGCTCAAGCACCTGTTCATGGGCCACCAGGGGACCCTGGGTATCGCCACCCGCGCGACCCTGAAACTGTTTCCGAAGCCGGAGGCGGAGTTTTCGCCGTTCTGGGCGTTCGCGGACTACGAAACTGCGTACCGCGCTGTCGGGGCGCTGCCCCGTGCCGGGGTCGCGACGTTCGCTGGAGCCGTCTTGTTCGACGAATGGAAGGTCGACTACCTGCGGCGCGACGACGAGGCGTACATCCCACAGCCCAGCAGCGTGAAGGCGCTCGTCTGCGCCGTCGCCTACGGGAACGAGGACGAGGTGCGCGCAGGCGGCAGGCGTCTGATGCGCATCGCGCGCGACCTGGGTGCCCGCTATCTCGGTGACGAGATCTCCGAGGGGGATTGGGCCGCGCGTCACGACCGGTACGCGACGCCGCTGCACGGCCGGACACGCAACGGCCAGGTGGCTCCGATGAGCTGGCACTGCGAGGACGCGGCGATCAACTACACGCGCCTGCCGGCCGTCCGTGTCGCCTGGCACGGCATCCTCGACCGGCTCCGGCGCGACTACGACGTCTTCGACGACTGGGGGATGTTCGCCTACACCAGCGGCAACACCGGCCTCGACTACCTCACCGAGATCGACGTCGGCATCTGGGAGCAGGAACTCGACGACCGCGCCTGGGCGGCCTGGGTCGACGCGAAGCGTGAGATCGCCGCGGTCAGCCTGGCGCACGGCGGCTCCATCAGTGCCTGTCACGGCTCCTGCCGCGAGGGCGAGGTCGACCTGGTCCCGGAGGAGCTCGGCGGCGCCTACGAGGTCATGCTGAAGATCAAGCGGGCGCTCGACCCCAACAACGTCATGAACCCGGGCAAGTACGGGCTCGACCGCGCCTACCGGACGGAGGACTCCTGAGATGGCGTACCGGTACGACGAGCAGTCGACCCCGCCCGCCGCGGAGCAGGTCACGGACGTGGCGATCACCCGCTTCGAGCACGTCTTCGAGGTGGACCCGCGGCTGATGGCCGAGCACGTCACCCAGCAGACGTTCCCCAACTGGGACACCCTGCGGATCGTGCGCAGCCGGACGGATCACCTTGCCTGGATGCACGCGCACTGGTGCACCACCGTCGTCTCCGGTGAGGAGCTGCTCGCTGAGCTCGACGCGGAGTGACCGCCTGGTGCGTCACGTCGGCGGCCGGGCGTTGCCGCTGATGGCGGCCAGGGGCGGCAACACCGCCGCGATCGCCAGCGCGACGACCCGGACGGGTACCGGAGCGGGGACGAAGAAGCCGAACAGCACGAGGGCGATGCACGGCAGCATGAACAGGAAGTAGCCGCGGCGCCGCTTGGCGATCTCCGCCTCCCGGGCCTCCCGCGGCGTCGGCGTGACCACGTCGAAGCTGTCCCTGCGCGGACGTCGACGGCTCACCGTGTGAGTCTCCGCCCGGTGGCCGTCGCTGGCCAGTGCCCCGGTTTATGGAACGTCCACAGCATCAGGGTGCTGTGGACGTTCCGCAAAGGGTCCGGCCGGTTGTCGTGCTGGGCCGGACAACCGGCGACGCGATCTGGCTAGGACTCCACCCGGATGGCCGGCGCGTCGGTCAGCCGCGGTCGCCGGAGGAGCAACAAGTCCCCGTCTGCACCGGCGGGCGGCTCCTCGCTCTCGATGGTGCCGCGGGTCTCCTTCGACAGGACCGCACCGGCCAGGTAGAGCACGGCGCTCGCGGTGGTGAAGAGCACCAGCCGGCCGGGGATGTCCGCGACGGTCGGACTGACCAGGGTCACGACGGTGGGCATCATCCCGCCGATGGCGAACCCGACGTTCCACGTCACCCCGGTTCCGGTGGCCCGCATCGCGGTCGGGAACCGCTCGTTGAGGAAGACCAGTACCGGCGCGTACCCGATGTTCCCGAAGATCCCGATGCCCATCGCTGCCAGGGTGACGGCGGTCAGCGAGTGCGCGTTCTCCATCAGCTTGTTCGTCACCGGCAGCCCCACCAACGCGATCACTCCGATGACGAGGAACGCGCGCCGTCTGCCTATCCACTCGCTGAGCTGCCCGGCCAGCACCGCCGCGAAGAACACGACAACGCTCGATGCCGCGAGGATCAGCGCTGCCGTCGGCCGGTCGATCTTCTTGATGACGCCCAGGTACGTCGGCAGGTAGCCGGACGTCAGGTAGTACATGCTGCCGCCGCCGATGACCACGAGCAGGCTCAGCAGGAAGGTCGGTAGCTGCTCGCGGGCCAGCAGTCGCCGCAGCGGGGCCTTCGCCGGCCGCGGGTTGTCAGCGGCCTGCTTGAACAGCGGGGACTCCTCCAGCACCCGGAAGAGCAGGACACCGAAGATCGAACTGATGATGCCCGTCGCGAACATGACCCGCCAGCCCCAGACGGCGAACTCATGGCCGGGGAACAGCGACGAGACGGCGTAGTAGATGAGGGAGGCGAGCAGCGCGCCCAGGGCAGCGCCGCCGCCGCCGATCAGGCCGGACATGGCGCCGCGGTAGCGCTCGGGCACCGACTCGGTCCCGATGGTGTGCGTCGAGGCCACGACCCCGCCCACGAAAACGCCCTGCACCAGGCGGAGCAGGATGAACAGGACGGGGGCCAGCAGGCCCACGGTGCCGTGTGTCGGGAGCACGGCGAAGGTCGCGGTGGCGAGGCCCACGCCGACCACGGCGACGATCATCGCCCGTCGCCGGCCGCTCGTGTCGGCCATGTGGCCGAAGAGGGCGGAACCGACCGGGCGCATCAGCAGCGTCACGGCGAACGAGGCGTACGTCGCCGCCAGGGACAGCGTCGGGCTGTCGCTCGGGAAGAACAGCGGGGCGATCGTCGGCGCGACGAAGAGCAGGATGAACAGGTCGAACAGGTCGAGGGACCAGCCGAACGTCGAGGCGAGGATCGCGACGACCCCCTGCCGGCCCACGACCTGGGCCCCCGTCACCGCCGTCCCGGCGGCGTGCGGGCGCTTCTGGTCTGCGGACAAGGCCGTACCTCCTGCGTAACGCGGCGGACTCACTGGGACGAGGCTCGCCGGGCCCCCATGGGCGGTCAAGGGCTGGGCCATAGGACCCGGTTACCGGTCGCATAGGGAACCCGCTCTCGCCCCCTGGGCGGCCGCGGTGTCTGATCAGGACAGGTCTCCGCACGTCGAGGGAAGGAACCAACAGATGGCTGTCGCCGAGCTCGCGGGCGCGACGGTGATCCTCACGGGCGCCGCCGGAGACATCGGGGCGACGTACGTCCACGCCCTGACGGCCCGCGGCGCGAACGTCGTGGCCGCCGACATGGCGGCTGCGGCACACGTCGGGACCGCCGTCGCGGAGAAGGCGACTGCCTCGGGTCCGGGCCGGGCGGTCTTCGTCGGCTGCGACATCACCGACGACGCCGACTGGGCCGCCGTCGTGGAGCGGGCGCTGTCGGAGTTCGGCAGCGTCGACGCCCTGGTCAACAACGCGGCCATCTACAAGGCGCTCGGCGGCAAGCGGCCGCTCACCGAGCTGACGAACGACGACTGGGACCTGGTCCTACGGGTGAACGTGCGTGGCACCTGGCAGGGCATCAAGGCCGTCACCGAGGCGATGGCCGCCTCCGGGGGCGGCCGCATCGTCAACGTGTCCTCGGTGGTGGCCCGCACCGGCGCCGTCGGGTTCGCCCACTACGTCGCCTCGAAGGCCGCGGTGGACGGCCTCACCCGGGCGGCGGCCCGCGAGCTGGGCTCGCGCGGGATCACGGTCAACGCCGTCGCTCCCGGGCTGGTGACCGACGAGGCCACCCGGGCCCTGAACACCGACGACTACATCGCCGTCGCCGCGAAGGGCCGCTCGATCCCGCGCGAGATGGCGCCCGACGACCTCGTCGGCGCGGTCCTGTGGCTGGCCTCGCCGGCCGCCGGCTTCGTCAGCGGCCAGACGATCATCGTCGACGGGGGCCAGGTGTTCGCGTGACGTCGACTGCGCTCCACACCGACGCGGCGGCGACCGACGAGGACGCCCGCCCGGTCAACCCGGCGACCCTCGAACCGCTCGGCCATGTTCCCGCCACCAGCGACGCGGAGCTGGACGAGCTGGCGCGCCGGGCTCAGGCAGCGCTCAAGGGGGGCTGGTCCACCGACTCCCGGCTGCGAGCCGAGGTCCTGCACGCCTGGGCCCAGTCGCTCACCGCGCACTCCGGCGAGCTGGTCGCCGCCCTGGTCGCGGAGACCGGCAAGCCCGTGACGGAGGCGCGCATCGAGGTGCGCGGTTCCGTCGACGCGCTGCTCTACAACAGCGGCCTGGCCCGCTACCTGGGCGGCCGGGCCGGCACGCTGCCGGACGGCAACGTCGCGCACCTGGTCCGTGAACCGGTCGGCGTGACGACGTTCATCGTGCCGTGGAACTGGCCGGCGCTCCTGCTGCTCCGCGACCTGGCCCCCGCCCTGGCCGCTGGTGTCACCGCGCTGGTCAAGCCGGCTCCCCAGACCACGCTCGTCACCGAGCGGGTGCTCGCGCTCGGCCGCGAAGCCGGGGTGCCCGCCGACGTCCTGCACCTCGTGGTGGGCGGAGCCCGCACGGGGCACGCGGCGATCAGCCACCCGGCAGTCCGCGCGGTCGCGTTCACGGGTTCCACGCACGTCGGCACGCAGATCATGCGTTCGGCGGCCGAGGGCATGAAGCGCCCGCTGCTGGAGCTGGGCGGCAAGGGTGCGTCGGTGGTCTTCGCGGATGCCGACCTCGACGCCGCGGTTGCTGCTGCCGTCGCCGCGGCGGTGATCACCGCCGGCCAGATGTGCATGGCATGCACCAGGGTGCTCGTCGACCGCCGGGTCTACGCCGAGGTGCTCGAGCGCATGGCGGCGGGCGTACGCGCACTGCGCGTCGGCGACCCGGTCGACGACGCGACGCAGGTCGGACCGCTGATCTCGCCGGCCGCGGGCGAGCGGGTGGCTGCGCAGCTGGCGGCCGCCGCCTCGCACGTGCGCATCGTCGCCGGGGGTCAGCGGATGCAGGTCGACGGACTGGCGGGTTACTTCCTCAGCCCCACCGTCGTGACCGACCTCGCACCGGATTCCCCGCTGGTTCAGGAGGACCTGTTCGCCCCGGTCGTCACGGTGGAGGCCTTCGACGACGAGGCGCAGGCCGTACGGCTCGCGAACGCCACGCCGTACGGGCTTGCGGCCGGGGTCTGGACGTCCGACGTCGGTCGCGCCTGGCGGGTGGCGCGGGCCATCGAGGCCGGCACCGTCTGGGTGAACGGCTGGAACAAGTCCTACCCGGAGATGCCCAGCGGTGGCTACAAGTCCTCCGGCATGGGCCGCACCCGCGGTGTCGAGGGCATCGAGCAGTTCACCGATCTCAAGCACATCCACTTCAGCGTTCCGCCGGTGGCGGAGGAAGGGAGCCGGTCATGACGAGCCCCCCGACGAGCCCGGTCTCGGACGCTGCCTTCGCCCGCAGTGAGGCCGCGTGGCCCATCACGCAGGACCTGCGGTCCTGGCTCACCCGCCTCGACGACGAGGGCGAACTCGGCGTCGTACGGTCCCGCATCGACGCGGACCAGGATGTCGCGGCCGTGCTCGAGAAGACGGACGGCCGGCGCGCCGTCCTGTTCACGGACGTCGCGGATGCGCAGTTCCCCCTCGTGGGCAACACCGTGCTCGGCCGCGACTCGCTCGCCCGGGCGATGGGCTGCACTCCGCAGGAGACGTCCGCCCGGTACGCCGCGGCGCTCAGCAATCCGCGCCCTTGCAAGGAGATCGCGGCGCAGGACGCGCCGGTGCTCGCGAACCGGATGGACGACGCCCGGCTGCTGTCGATGTTGCCGCTCACGGTCCAGCACGAGCACGATGCCGGCCGCTACCTCACCTCCGCGCTGCTCGCCGTACGCGACCCGGTCAGCGGGACGATGAACCTGTCGATCAACCGCATGCTGGCGGTGGGCGAGCGCGAGCTGCGGGTGCTCGTGCTGCCCGGCCGCCTGCGCGGCGTGCTGGACCAGGCTGAGCTGGAGGGACGCGACCTCGACGTCGCGATCGTCATCGGCGTGGACCCGCTGCTGTTCATGGCGAGCCAGGCTCCGTCCGACCGCGAGCTGGACGACCTCGAGGTCGCGAGCGCGCTGCGCGCGGATGCGCTCCCCGTGACCCGTTGCCCGTCGATCGACGCGGTGGTCCCGGCGGGCGCGGAGTTCGTGCTCGAGGGCCGGTTCCGCGCCGGCGCCCGCGAGCCCGAGGGGCCGTTCGGCGAGTTCCCCCGCACCTACGGTCCCGGAGGTCCGTCCCCGGTCATCGACCTGCTGGCCGGCTGGCACCGCGACGACCCGGTGTTCCAGACGGTGCTGTCCGGGGGCCGCGAGCACTTCCTCATCGGCGGCATCCCGCGGGAGGCCGCCCTGCTGCGTACGGTCCACACCGCCTACCGCTCCGTCGTCGCCGTACGCCTGCCCGAGGCGGGCTCCTGCCGGTTCAACGCGGTCGTCGCTCTGCGCGATCCTGGCCCGGGCGTCGCGGTGAACGTCATGACGGCGATCCTGTCGCTGAGCACGGTCGTGAAGTCCGTGGTCGTCGTCGACGACGACGTGGACGTGTACGACGACGAGCAGGTCACCTGGGCGGTCGCGACCCGGGTGCAGGCCGACCGGGACGTGCACATCGTGTCCGGCATGAAGGGCAGCAGCCTGGATCCGTCGGCGGCCGGTGGCCCGACCGCCAAGATGGGGATGGACGCGACGGTCCCCAAGGCCGAGCGTGGGCGGTACGCGCAGATGCGGGTGATGCCCACCGACGACGCGCGGATCGCCGGGTACCTCGCCGAATCCGCCATCGGCGAGAGGGGAGCGGCCCGATGACCGGTCGCATCATCGTGGCGATCACCGGTGCCTCCGGGGCGCAGTACGGCATCGCGGCGCTGCTCGCCCTGCGGGAGCAGCCGGGCATCGAGACACACCTCGTGCTCACCCGCGCCGCCAGGGCGACCATCTCCGCCGAGGCCGACATGTCCGTCGAGCAGGTGCGTGACCTGGCCGACGTGGTGCACAGCGACAACGACCTCGGCTCGGCGATCGCAAGCGGGTCCTTCCGTACCGACGGCATGCTGGTGGCGCCGTGCAGCGTCAAGACGCTGTCCGGCATCGCCAACTGCTACGACGACACGCTCGTGGTCCGGGCGGCCGATGTGGTGCTCAAGGAGCGCCGGCGTCTGGTGCTGCTCGTCAGGGAGACGCCGCTGCACGCGACGCACCTGCGGCTCATGACGGAGGTGACGACCGCCGGCGCGGTCGTGATGCCGCCGGTGCCGGCCTTCTACACCCGGCCCGCATCGGTCGACGACATCGTCACCCACACGGTCGGACGGGCTCTCGACCTGTTCGGGATCGACATCGCCGGATTGCGACGCTGGACGGGCGACCGGGGGCACAGCCCGACGCCGACGCCGATCCGGGCGGTCGAGTCCTAACCCGTCCTCATCGCGCAAGCCAGCGTTGGGCCTTCCTGGCGCGCGCCTTCCGCCACAGCCCCGGGTAGCGGTGCTCGGCGCCTTCGGCGCGTGCCTGCTCGAGCGCGTGCAGCCGGCCGAACGTGAAGCCGTTCTCGCCGCTCAGGTGTGCCTGTACGCCGAGCTGCCGGAGCGTCTGCCGGAGTACGACGCTGTCCTGGTGCTCGCCCAGCGTCTCCTGCAGGGCCGTCAGGCGCCTGGCCAATCGCTGCGCAGCGCGGCCGAACACCGGTTCCACCGACTCCGCGGCGTACCGGGCCCGCTTCGCGTCCTTGCGGGCCTCGTGCAGCAGCGGGTCCCGGGCGGCGGGCTCGGTGACGCCGCTCGCCGCGCGCAGCTGCCGGTCCAGGCGCCGCCAGGCTTTGCGCACGAGCGCCGGCAGCACCTTCGTCGCCGGGTTCCCGGCGCGGGGGGTGAGCGGTGGTCGTGCCGCCAGAGCGTCGAGCGCGTCGAGCAGGCGGAAGTACCGGGGGCTGTCGAGTTCGCGGACGGCGCGCTCATGCGCCTCGCGGTGCCGCCGGTCCATCTCGAGCTCCACGCGCCGCCGTACCGGGCCGAGCACCAGGTCGTCCGGCTCCTCCTCGATCAGGGTCAGCAGCTGCGCGCGCATGACTTCGGCGTCGCGTGGTTCACCGAGTACCCCCGCCAGCCACTTCAGCTCACCTCGCACCGGGTCGGTCACCGTGCGGTCCAGCAACGGACGGAAGGTGGCCATCGCGCTGCGCAGCCGGCGGGTGGCCACCCGCATCTTGTGCACGCCGTCCGGCGCGTCCTGGCGGGCCTGCGGGTCCCGGGCCTTGAGCTGGGTGACCTGCTCGCGCAGGTGCGCGGTCACCACCTCGCCCGCGGTGGGCTTCTTCGCCTGCTGCCCGCCGGCCGTCGCCCGCGAGCCGTTCCGGCGGTCGCGGGCGGCGGTCCAGTCGGAGCTGCCGCCGAGCACCCGGGCCAGTTTCGACGAGCTTGCCGACGGTGTCGCTCCCGCCGTGCGCAGCACCGCGTCGACGGCCTTGAGCAGACCGCGGTCGCCGGCGGACAACTCGACCTCGAGTTCGCGCCAGACCTGCTCGACCCCCCCGTTCTGGAGGGCCTGCGCGGTGACCCGGTCGTCGGCCACCTCGGCCAGAACCCGGTCGGCGTCGTCGAGCAGTCGCCGAACCGCCCGCCGGCTGTGGACCGTGGCGACCGGGATGAGCTGCTGGTCGCGGACGTGCACGCGCACCAGCCCTACCAGCTCGTCGGGCACGTCGCTGTCGGCGGTGAGCGGCAGGTGCCGCTCCTCGCGGTCGGCGCCGGACGGCACCTTGAGGTGCCAACCCGCGTCGTCGCCGCCGGTCCGCCTGCGCAGGGTGATGCGGGCGGCGGCCAGGCGCAGATCAGGCGTGTCGTAGTACGTGGCGTCCAGGATCTGCTCGACCGGCGCACTCACCGCCGCGACCCCGGCCGCGCTGGCGAGATCCGGGATGCCGTCCGCGCCGAGGTCGTACTTCCGCTCGATCTCCACGTGCGACGTCGTCATCGTCCGCCTCCGGGCCTCCACCTGCGAGGCACACGCTGACCGCCGGACCGATCGGCGTCAACCGCGGGTCAGGTGCCTTCGTGGACCGAGGCCCGATCGACCAGCAACTGCAGGAACTCCGCGGCAGGAGGCGCCAAGGGCTGCCCGGCCCGCCACACGACGCCCAGCTCCCGGTACGCGAACCGCTCGGCGAGCCGGACGGTGGCCACGTCCGTGCCCGCGGCGAGCCGGGGAAGCACCGATACGCCGACGCCGGCGCGGACCATGCCCCACACGATGGACAGCTGGCCCGTCTCGACCGTGACGCGCGGCGCGAACCCGGCGCGGTTGCAGACCCGGTCCATCAGCTCACGCAGCCCGGAGCTCTGGCGCAGCGCGACGAAGTCCTCGTCGGCGAGGTCGAGCAGCCGGATCCGGTCCCGGCCGGCGAACGCGCTGCCCGGCGGCACCAGCGCCACGAGAGGTTCCCGCACCAGCGGCCGGTCCTCGAGGTCGTCGCGCGTCCTGGGCAGCCGGATGATGGCCAGGTCGAGCTGCCCCGCGTGGACCATCCGCTCGAACTCCACCGAGACGTCCTGCTCGAGCAGCGTGGTCTGGACGCCGGGGTGGGCCTGCTTGAACGTCGCGAGGACATCGGGCAGCAGGTGGGCACCCACGCTCGGCAGCGCCCCGAGCGCCAGGCGGCCGTGCCGCAGGCCGCGTACGTCGGCCATCCGGTCCCGGGCCTGCTCGACCTCGAACAGCGCGCGTTCCGCGTGCTGCAGGAAGACCTCACCGGCCGCGGTGAGCTGCACGCTGCGCCCGAGCCGTTCGAAAAGCTGGACGCCGAGCTCCTGCTCGAGCTTGCGTACCTGGACCGACAGCGACGGCTGGGCGAGGTAGAGCTCCTCCGCCGCGCGTGTGAAGTTGCCCGCCCGGGCGACCGCGGCGACGTACCGCAGCTGGTGCAGTTCCATGGCTCAGCCGCCGGCCGGTGACGCACTGTGCCGGCTCGGCAACCCGCTCGGGCGCACGCTCATGAGGTGACCTGCCTGACCTGACGGAACGGACGGTGGACGGTAGCACCACGGTCCGAACCGGACGGTCAGGCAGTGCGCGCGATCACCAGGTGACAGGCAGCCGTCGTACGCCGAGGTGCCGGCCGCCGCCCTCGAGCGGCACGGTCCGCTCGACCCCGCCGTCGACCCGGAAGCCGGGCATGCGGCGCAGCAGGGTGGCGACGGCGATGCGCATCTCCGCCTTGGCCAGCGCCATGCCCGGGCAGCTGTGGATGCCGGCCCCGAACGACAGGTGCCGGTTGGGCCTGCGGTCGATGTCGACGGTGTCCGGGTCGGGGAACACCTCGGCGTCGCGGTTCGCCGACCCGAACAGGAGCAGTACCCGCTCGCCGGCCTTGATCTGCTGGCCGGCGACGCACACGTCCTCGGTGGCCACCCGCGGGAACCAGTGCAGCGGCGCCTCGTAGCGCAGGATCTCGTCCACCGCGCTGGGGATCAGCGACTCGTCGTCGATGAGCCGTTGCTGGACGTCCGGGTTCTCGGCCAGGTACAGCAGCGTGTTGCTCAGCCCCAGTGCGGTCGAGTCGTGGCCCGCGTAGGTGAGGATGAACATCATGTTGGCGAGGACCTCGTCGGCCACGTCGTGCTCGGCGTTCAGCGTGACCAGCTGCGAGATGAAGTCGTCCCGCGGTGCGGCGCGGCGGTCCCGGAAGATCTCGCACCAGTAGTCCGACACCCGGGCCATCACCCGCTCGGCCTGCGGCCCGGCTGCGTGCTCGAGGAAGTCCAGCGAGTAGTCGCGGATCGCGGCGGCGTGCTCCGGACCCAGGCCGTAGAGCCCGACGACCACCTGCAGCGGCAGCGGCAGCGCCAGGTCCTCGACGAGCTCGGCACGGCCGTTGTCGATGAACCCGTCGACCAGGCGGTCGACCATCTCCTGGATCTTCGGCTCCATGCGCCGGGCGGCGGACGCGCTGGTCAGCGGCGCGATCAGCTTGCGGAACGTCGCATGCTCGGGCGGGTCGTAGTCGATCGGCGGGAAGCGGTGCTCGGAGACCGCGGGAACGTAGACGCCTCCGGCCGACGAGAACCGTTCGTGGTCGACAGCCGCCGCGTGGACGTCCTCGTACCGCGCGAGGGACCAGTAGCCGCCGTAGTCGGCGCCGTGCGAGACCGGGCACGTCGACCGCAGGTCCGCGTACAGCTCGTATGCGTACTCGGGCGTCAGATCGGGTGAGTGCGGGTCGAAGCACACGGCGTCCGGCTGGGCGCCTACCTCGTCGATCGTCATGTCGCCTCCTGTCTGGGCACGGCCGGGCCCGGACGCATCCCCTGGCGGCAGTATCGAGCCGACCCCCGTCCGCGGCTATCCCGCAACCGCTATGCGACCGGTAGGCGGCGGCTATCCGAACGTCGTGCGGCCGCCGGCATCAGTGGTCACTGTCTGCGGCCGTTGCGGGAGATCCGGGCCGCCCACCGGCCGTCCTCGTGCCGGACCGTGAGCGGGAGCCCGTAGCAGGCGGACAGGTTGGCGCTGGTCAGCGTCTCGCCGATCGGCCCGGCGGCGACGACCGCTCCCTGCCGCAGCAGCAGGATGTGGTCGAAGGACTCGGGGATCTCCTCCACGTGGTGGGTCACCAGGACCGCCGTGTAGTCCTCGCGGCGCGCGATGTCGCCGAGCCGCTGAACGAGCTCCTCCCGCGCCCCAAGGTCCAGCCCGGCGGCCGGCTCGTCGAGCAGCAGCAGCTCGGGGTCGGTCATCATGGCCCGCGCGATCTGCACGCGCTGCCGCTCGCCGTCGGACAGCGTGCCGAACCGGCGCTCCGCGAGCGCGCCGATGCCGAGCTGGTCCAGGAGGTCGCCGGCCCGGTCGAGCTGCGCGGCGTCGTACCGCTCGTGCCAGCGCCCGACCACCGCGTGCACGGCGGTCACCACGACGTCCCGGGCGAGCTCACGCCGCGGCAGGCGCTCGGTGAGCGACCGGCCCGTCACCCCGATCCGCGGCCGCAGCGCGAAGACGTCCACCCGGCCGAGTTGCTCCCCGAGGACGCGGGCGGAGCCGGAGGTCGGGAACAGGTCGGTCGAGACCACGCGGAGCAGCGTGGTCTTGCCTGCCCCGTTCGCGCCGAGGACGGCCCACCGCTCGCCTCGCCCTACGGCCCAGTTGACCGACTCCAGCAGCCGCGCGCGGTCGCGCACGACGGTGACGTCCTCCAGGTGGAGGGCTTCGCTCACGTCTTGTCTCCTTGTGCCCGAACGCTTCCCCATGGCCAACCCGAGGCCGCGGCGCGATGAATATCATCGGCGACGAGCTCGCGACGACCGGCCGGCTCCGTTCCTACCTCACCCCAACACAGTCACCGGCGACGAAAGCGGGCGGATCCATGCGTACCGGGATGCCCCGGCAGCCGGCGTTCCCCGCGTTGCTCGGGATCAGCGGCGCCGGTTTCGCCGGGCTGTACCTGCTGTTCGCGGTGGTGCCGGTCCTGGCGGCGACGGAGGGCGGACGGGTCGGCGCCGGGCTCGCCACGGCCGTGTTCATGGGTGCCACGGTGACGCTCCAGGCCCTGACTCCGCGGCTGATGGCGGTCGTCCGCCCGCACGTCCTGCTCGGCGCGAGCCTGTTGCTGCTCGGCCTGCCGACGGTGCTGTACGCCGTGCGGCCGTCGCTCGTACCCCTGTTGCTCATCACCGCGCTGCGGGGGGCCGGCTTCGGCCTCGTCACTGTCGTCGGCACGGGACTGGTGTCCGCCTACACGGCTCCTGAACGGCGCGGCGCGGCGCTAGGTGTCTACGGTCTGACCACCTCCACGGCCGGGATCGCCTCACCGTCGATCGGCCTGCTCCTGCTGCACAGCTCGGCGAGCCAGACGACCTACTGGTTGGGCGCGGCCGTTCCGGTGGCCGCCCTCGGGCTGCTGTTCGTGATCCGCAAGGCCTCGCCAGGGCCGGTCGGGGCGGAGGACGGCCCCGGCCGGACGCTGCGGGTCGCGTGGCGCGATCCGCGGCTGCGGGCGACGGCGATGCTGTTCTTCCCCTGCGCCGTCGGCTACGGCGCGGTCTACACGTTCCTGCCCCTGCTCTCGGCGGACGCGCCGGCCGGGCTGCTGGCCTTCGGCGCCGGTTTCGCCGCGGCCCGCCTCGGATTCGGCCGTGTCGCGGACGTGGTGCGGCCTGCGCTGCTGGCGGTACCGCTCCTCGGCCTGGCCGCCCTGGGAATTGTGGCGACGGCGACGTTCCCGGGGGGTTACGGCCTGATCGTGTCCGTGGCGGCCGCCGGCGCCGGTATGGGAGGCATGGCGACCGTGTCCCTGGTCGAGGTGATGTCGGCGGTGAGGACCGGGGAGTCCCCGCTGGCCGCGGCGATGTGGAACCTGACCTTCGACGTCGGGATCGCCAGCGGAGGGCTGGCCCTGGGCGTCGTGGCCCAGCTCGCCGGTTACCGCTCGGTCTTCGTCGTCAGCGCCGTCGCGATAGTGCTGGCGCTGGCCGGCGCCGTTGCTCAGCTACGGCGCCCGCCGACACGGGCCTGACGGAGTCGGGCGCTCAGGCGCCGGCGATCCCGCCGGGAGGCGCGACAGGGACCGCCGCGTCGTCGAAGTGCTCCAGGGCGACCTGCCGTGACCAGGTCACGTGCTCACGCATGAGAGTCTCGGCCAGGTCACCGTCGCGGTCGCGGAGGGCGTCCAGGATCGCCCGGTGCTGCCGGTTCGCCGTGCCGGACTGTCGGGACGGGTACGCGTAGCGGGACCGGTACGTGACCGTGAACGCGAGCACCTGGCTCGTGATCGTCTGCAGGAACTGGCTGCCCGTCGCCGCGCTGATGCCGACGTGGAACGCGAGATCGGCCTGCGCCTGCTCGATGGCGGTACCCCGCGTCCCGATCCGGCGGAGCCGGGCGTACGCCTCCTCGAGCTGGGCGAGGTGCGCGTCCGTCAGGGTCTCGGCGGCGGTGCGGGCGGCGTAGGACTCGATGACGGCGCGAAGGGAGTAGATCTGGGCGACGTCGCGCGCGGTGATCTCGCGGACCGTCGCGCCCCGGTTGGGGGTGAGGTCGACCAGCCCCTCCCCCTGGAGGATGAACATCGCCTCCCGGATCGGGGTACGGCTGATGCCCAGCTGCTCGGCAAGGAGCCGCTCGGGCATCGCCTCGCCCGGCTTGAGGCGACCGGCGAGGATGGCCTCCCGCAGGACGCGCGCGGCGCCCTCGCTGGTCCGGGTGGCCATGGGTATGGGCTCGGGGCCCAAGAGGTCCATCGTGCGTGCGCTCCGTCCTCATGAACCCGGGCGGAGGCAGCCATCGCCACCGCCGATTCGTCTGACCAGCAGGATCGTGTGAGCAGCAGGATACGGAGTTCCCGTCGGACGGGGCGACGCTGTGGCTGCGCGGCGCAGGGGAAGTTCACTCCCCCTGCGCCGCGCAGGCGTCAGGCGACTCCGGTCAGCGCCGGATCGCGGTCAGCGCCTACCGGCCGGGACGTTGTCCGCGGTGGGCCCGGTGCGGGCGCCGGGGATGGCGACCACCGGCGGCTCGAGGTCGTCGCCGAAGTTGTGCATGTCCCAGTTGCTGGCGTCGAGGCCCGCGATCTCGGCCTCCTCGGTCACCCGCAGGCCACCGAACCGCTCGAAGAACAGGCACATGATCAGGCAGGGGACGCCCGCGACCAGCATCGTCGCGACGATGCCGGCCAGCTGCCACCACGGCGTGATCGTGGCGTGGCCGAGGGCGTACTCGCCCTTGAGGCCCGGGTAGCCGCCGGTCTTCGTCCCCCACTGCAGGAAGCCGGTCAGCAGGGCACCGGCGACGCCCGGGCCGAGGGCCAGCGGGATGACCTTGGGCTCGTCGATCCGGACGCGGCGCAGCAGGGCTGCCGTGCCCAGCGAGACGATCGGGCCGAGGGCGCCGACGATCAGGCACTTCACCGGGTTGCCGATGTCGAACAGCGTCCCGCCCATCACCACGCCGGCGATCGGCCCGAGCAACGCCCAGTTCGCCTCGCGACGGCGGTAGGCGATGATCGTGCCCACGGTGCCGCCGCCGAGCAGCGCGGCGAACAGGTTCATGATGACCATGCCGAGCCCGCTCTGGGTCATCGAGACGCCGAAGTAGCCGGTGCCCGGGATGACGTAGCCGCTTCCGATGGTGATGAAGGGCAGCGCGAACAGGATCAGCAGCACACCTGCGCCGACGAGCCCGAGGTTGTGCGGGACGGGCTTGATGCCGGATTCGTGGTCACGGATGGCGCCGAGACGCGGGCCGACCCGCCAGGCGAGCACGAGCACCCACGTGCCGGCGAAGATGTACAGCGGGAAGATGCCGTCGAAGTCGTGCGTACCGCGGTTGGTCAGCGGGGAGAGCGAGCCCCAGCACAGGTAGCCGACCAGCGGCGAGAGCACCAGGCCGATCACGAGCGACATGATGTACAGCGGCAGGGCCTTGATCCGCTCGACGACCCCGGTGTGGATCAGGGCCATGGTCGCCATCGTGAAGGTCACGAAGAAGACGAGGAAGATCTGCAGTACGTCGGCCTCGGGCAGCACCTTCGGGTCGATGGTGATGGCCGTGTTCGCGACGAACTGGCCGCCGATCCACCAGTCCTTGAAGGCCTGCCGCAGCGGGTGGGGGACCCCGAAGGCCGTGTTGAACTGCCACTGCCAGATGGCGTAACCGCAGATCAGCGTGCCGAGGCCGCCGATCATCGCGGCCGAGATCTTCTGGATCATCGTGTCCAGGACGTTGCGGCGGCGTACCAGGCCCATGTCCATCAGCGCGAGCCCGAGGACGACGAGCAGAACGGCCACTGCGCCGAGCGTGTTGATGAAGGTCACCAGCATGTTTGCGGTGGTGACCTGTTCCGGGAACGTTGGCATTCATCCTCCTGAAGGGCGGCGCAGTGCGCCGCGTGGCCGGGACGTGTCGAGGAGCGGGCGCCGGTGGCCGCTGCTGGGATGTGGGATGAGCTCCTGCGGGTGCAGTTCGAGCTGAGGGGGCTCGTGGCTCTCTCCGATCTTGCGATCGGGCGGAAGGTATACACGTATGCCCCTGTCCGCAAGACCCCAGTTTCCGGCGAGCCGCCAGCCGTCGCGGTTTCGCAGAGGTACGGCGTAGTACGGCGCGTTTTGGGCCGTTCACGGCCCGCCATCGACCACTTGTCCGGAGTTTTACCGCCCGCAGACCAGACGACAACCAGCGCGGCCGCCGGCGCTCTGTACCGGCAAAACCCCTGCGGTTGAGGGGGATTCACCGTTCGCAACCTCTAGACACGGCGATCGGGTATCGGTATACACGTATGCAAGAGGCGATTCCGGCGCCTCACTGACGGCAGGGGCACCACAGGTGGTCGATGCTCAAACCGCTTCGGTCTACGACCGCGCCGGCTTCGGGCGCCCTGTGCCGAGGGGGCAGCGCCCGGCGGTTCTCGTCGTCGACTTCACCTACGGGTTCACCGACCCGGCGTACCCCACGGGCTCCGACATGTCCCCGCAGGTGCTGGCCACGACCAGGCTGCTCGCGGTTGCCCGCAGCAAGGGCCTGCCGGTCATCTTCACGACGATCGCGTACGACGCGGGCCAGCTCCGCACGCTCACCTGGCTGCGCAAGGCGCCAGGGATGGCCGCCCTCGTCCTGGGCGGCCGGCTCGTCGAGGTGGATGATCGGCTGGACCGGCGGGAGGAGGAGACGGTGCTGGTGAAGACCGGCGCATCCGCCTTCTTCGGTACGCCGCTGTCCTCGCAGCTCGCCGCCGCGCAGGTCGACACCCTTGTCGTCACCGGAGCCACCACGAGCGGCTGCGTCCGGGCCAGCGTCGTCGACGCGGTGCAGAACGGCTAC
Organism: Frankiales bacterium; assembly: GCA_025965475.1. Taxonomy (GTDB): domain Bacteria; phylum Actinomycetota; class Actinomycetes; order Mycobacteriales; family SCTD01; genus RYN-124. The sequence goes on from JAOPWV010000070.1 coordinate 22,826, forward strand.
CCCACCCTCGTCCCCCGTGACTGCGTCGCCGACCGGGCCCGGGCCCCGCACGACGCAAGCCTGTTCGACATGAACGAGAAGTACGCGGACGTCATCGCCCTCGACGAGGTTCTCTCCTACCTGCAGTCCGTACCGGCTCGTCCGAACGATCCCCAGTTCTCGCCCCACTCCACGATCACGTCCCAGGCGGAGGCCCAGGCATGACCCTGACCAGTTCGAACGACCCGGCGGACTCGTCCGCAGCGGCAGCCGGGCGGTTCATCAGCCCTTTCGCCGTGGAGACACCCGCGGGCGCTGAAGGCTGGGAGAGCATGTACCCCTACTACGCGCTGCTCAGCGAGGAGCGGCGCGAGCTGGACGACGGCAAGTTCTGGTTCTTCGACGGGATGCACAACCCGGAGCCGCTGTACCCGTTCGACACCATCATGACGGAGAACTGGTGGGTCGCCGCCAGCCAGATGTCGACCAGGGTCTGGCCGGTGCCCCCGGCCGGCGGTATCGACCACCGCATCATCAACGGCTACCTGTACATCAGCCCGAACGCCGTGACCGACCCGGTGGAGATCGGCCGCCGCGCCGAGTTGTTCGGCGTGCGGGCAGGGCACTACTTCCAGAACTGGGACGAGATCTACGACCAGTGGGTCACGAAGGCCACCGACTGCATCGACCGCCTCAAGGCGATCCAGTTCGCCCCGCTGCCGGACACCGAGCCGGAGAGCAGCGTCTTCGAGCACCGCGGCCTGTACTCCAGCTACCAGCTGCTGACGACGTACGGCGAACTGCTGAACAACCTGTTCGAGATGGGCTCGTACCACTTCGAGATGCTCAACCTCGGGTACGGCGCCTACCTCACGTTCCGTGAGTTCTGCCAGGCCGCGTTCCCGGGCATCAGCGACCAGACCATCGCGAGCATGGTGTCGGGCATCGACATCCTGCTGTTCCGGCCGGACGACGAGGTGCGCGGCCTCGCGAAGCTCGCGGTCGAGTTGGACCTGGCCGAGCTCATCCTCCCGGAGAACACTCCCGAGGCGACCCTGACGGCCATCGCCGGGCACGGCAACGGCGCCAAGTGGCTCGCCGCCTTCGAGGTGGCGAAGGACCCGTGGTTCTGGTTCTCGACCGGCGCCGGCTACACGCACTCGGACCGCGCCTGGATCGACGACCTGCGCCTGCCCTTCACCGCGATGCGCGGCTACATCCAGGGCCTGCAGAACGGCGAGGACATCCGCCGGCCGCTCGACGCGATTCTCGCCGAGCGCGTGCGGGTGACCGACGAGTACCGCTCGTACCTGCCCACCGAGGACGACCGGGACTCCTTCGACGGCCTGGTCGAGCTGGCCCGCAAGGTGTTCCCGTTCGTGGAGAACCACAACTTCTACATCGAGCACTGGCACCACTCGGTGTTCTGGTCGAAGGTGCGCGAACTCGGCGACGTGTTCGTCGCGCACAACTTCCTCGACGACCGCGAGGACATCTTCTACCTGCACCGCAACGAGATCTACTCCGCGCTGTACGACCTCAACATCGGCTGGGCGACCGGCACCGAGGCGCGCGGCGAGACCTACTGGCGTCCCGAGGTGGAGCGCCGCAGGCGCATCCGGGACGTCCTCAAGCAGTGGGCACCGCAGCCGGCGCTCGGTGTGCCGCCGGAGTTCATCACCGAGCCGCTGACCGTCATGCTCTGGGGCATCACCCAGGAGACCGTGCAGGAATGGCTCGGGGCCGGCGGAGAGGACGGCGGCGACGGTGAACTGCGGGGCGTGGCCGCCTCTGCCGGTAAGGCCACCGGCCGCGCCCGTGTCATCACCGACCCGGAGCAGCTGCACGAGGTGGAGGACGGCGACATCCTCGTCTGCCGCATCACGGCGCCGAGCTGGGCGCCGGTGTTCTCGCGCCTGTCGGCCGCCGTCTCCGACGTCGGCGGCATCATGGCCCACACCGCCATCGTCTGCCGTGAGTACGGCCTGCCCGCCGTCGTGGGCACCGGTTTCGCCACCGTCACCATCCGCACCGGCCAGCTCATCGAGGTCGACGGCAACCGCGGCACCGTCCGGATCCTCGAGGAGAACGCGCAGTGAACTCCCCCTCTCCCTACGTCCTGTGGCTCGACGACCCGAGCGCGCCCGAGAGCAAGCTGCTCGGCGGCAAGTTCGGCAGCCTCGCGCAGATGACCGAGGCGGGCTTCGCCGTACCGCCTGGCTTCGGTGTCACGACGACGGCGTACCGCCACTTCCTGAAGGCGGCCGGCCTGGCCGACCGGGCCCGTGAGGTGCGGGCCCGCGCCGTGACCGCGGACCTCGCCGAGGTGCAGGCGCTCAGCGCCGAGTTCACCACCGCCGTCGGGGCCGCGCCGCTGCCGGCCGACCTGGAGACGGCCGTCCGCGAGGCGTACGCGGAACTCGAGAGCCGTACCGGACAGGCCGGGCTCCCGGTCGCCGTCCGCTCGAGCGGGGAGTCCGAGGACCTGGCCGGCGCCAGCTTTGCGGGCCAGTACGACACCTTCCTGTGGATCAAGGGTGCGGAGGAGGTGCTGCAGCACGTGCGCCGCTGCTGGGCCGGCATGTTCGGCGCGGCGGTGCTGACCTACCGGCCTGAGGGCGACGCGTCGATCACGACGGCCGACCACGGCATCTGCGTCGGCATCCAGCAGATGGTCGAGGCCCGCGCCGCCGGCGTCATGTTCACGCTCGACCCCGTCACCGGTGACCGTTCCAAGGTCGTCATCGAGGGCTGCTGGGGTCTCGGTGAGGGCGTCGTCAGCGGCGGCATCACCCCGAGCCGCTACGTCGTGGACAAGGTGACCTTCGAGATCCTGCGCCGCGAGGTCGCCGTGCAGGAGACGCAGTTCCGCTTCGACCCGGCGATCTCGGCGGTCGGTCTCGTCCCGGTCGAGGCGGACCGCAGGGAGATGACCTGCCTGGAGGACGTCCACATCGACGCGCTGGCCCGCCTGGCCAAGCGCATCGAGCAGCACCGGGGCGCGCCGCAGGACATCGAATGGGCAGTCAGCGAATCCGGCGACGTGCATGTGCTCCAGGTGCGGCCGGAGACGGTGTGGAGCCGGCGTGCGGCCACCCAGGTCATCGGGGAGCGCAAGTCCGCCGTCGACCACGTCCTGGCCCGGTTCGCCGGTGTCGGGCTGACGCAGCGCGCGGGCAGTCCTCAGTCGTGAAGGCGGCAGCGTTCGACTACCACCGGCCCGCGAGCGTCTCGGAGGCGGTGAGCTACCTCGACCAGTACGGCGGCACCGCCCGTGTCCTGGCGGGTGGGCAGAGCCTGGTGCCCATGCTCAACATGCGGCTGTGGCGGCCGGCCGCACTCATCGACATCAACGCGATCGAGGAGCTCGGCCAGGTGCGCCTGGACGGGGACAGCACCGTTCTCGGTGCCCTGGTGCGGTACGCCCAGATCGAGCGTGGACCTGTCGTCGCCGAACGGCTGCCCCTGCTCGCCTACATCGTCCGCCACATCGGTGACCGCCAGGTCCGCAACCGGGGCACCATCGGCGGCAGCCTCGTGCAGGGCGACCCGACGGGGGAGATGCCGCTGGCCTGCCTGGTCCTGGACGCGGTGGTGCACGTGACGGGTCCGGCGGGGACGCGTGAGATTCCCCTGGCCGACCTGTACGAGGGGTCCTACGCGACGGCTCTCGACCTCGAGGAGCTGCTGACCGAGATCATCTTCCCGCGCAGCCCGCAGTATTTCGCGTTCGCCGAGTGCTGCCGGCGGCACAACGACTTCGCGGTCGTCAGCGCCGTCGCCACCGGCGACCGGGGACCGGACGGCCGCTGGTGCGACGTGCGCCTCGCGCTCGGCGGCGTGGCCGACACCCCCGTGCGCGCCGAACGGGCGGCTGAACTTCTGTCCGGCACCGAGCTGTCCGACGCCGACATCCGCGACGCGGCGGAGGCGGCCATGCAGGTCGTCGACCCGCCCAGCGACGTGCGTGCGTCGGCGGAGTACCGGCGCCACCTGGTTCCGGTGTACGTGGAGAAGGTGCTGACCGGCCTGCGGGCCGCAGCAACCGACGAGAGGGAACAGCGGTGAAGCTCCACGAGGAGTTCGACGTCGCCAAGCCGGTGGCGGCGATCTGGACGTTCTTCGAGCAGCCGGAGAAGGTCGCGCAGTGCGTGCCCGGCGTCGAACAGCTCACGGTGGTCGACGCGGACAACGTCAACGTCCGGCTGACCCAGAGCATCGGCCCGATGACGGCCACCTTCGACGCGAAGGTGAAGATCGTCGAGCGGGTGTCCGAGGAACTGATGCGGTTCACCGCAACCGGGCGCAGCGTCCGGGGGGCCATGGGCAACGTCCGGGCCTCGAACACGGTGCACCTGACCGCGGTGGACGGCGGGACCCGGGTGCGGGTCGAGGGTGACGTCACCCTGGCGGGTGCCCTCGGCAGCGTCGGGCAGAAGGTCGTCGCGAGCCAGGCCAGCAAGGTGACGGCGCAGTTCGCCCGCAACCTCGAGACGGTGCTCAACGGCGGTCAGGTCGAGGACGCCTCGCGTGAGCGAGCGGGAACCAAGCGTGCCCCGTCGGCGCCTGCGTCAGCGGCGCCGGCCGCTCCGTCCACGACGGCCCCGGCACAGTCCCTGCCGCCGGTGTCCGAGCTCCCTCCCCTCGACCCGTGGCCGCGGGCTGCGGCAGTGCTGAGCGCGGTCTCGGTCGTCCTCAGCCTCCTGGCCCTGCTGCGCTCCCGCCGGGCCGCACGATGACGGTGGCTCTGCCGTGGACGGCGCCCGAGGTGGCCCTCGGGACCGACCTCGAGCGTGCCGCCGCGCAGTGGATCGAGCCGTACAACCAGCAGCAGCACCTGATGCGGACGCGTGACTGGCTCGTGCACCTGTCGCCGGGCGCCAACGTCGAGATGCGCCTCGCGGCGATGACCCACGACATCGAGCGGATGTTCCCGGGCGGTCCGGTGCTGGACCTGGCCTCGCGGGACTGGGACGACCCGTTCTACCTGTTCGCGCACGGCACGCGCTCCGCGGAGATCGTCGCCGACTGGATGGGCGAGCTGGAGCCGGCGTGCGTGGCCGCCGACCGCAAGGAGGTACGCCGGCTCGTCGCCCTGCACGAGGTGGGCGGGCTGCGCGGCGCGGACGAGATCCAGGCAGCCGACTCGCTCTCCTTCCTCGAGAGCCTGGCGGATGTCGCGCGCGACTGGGTCCTGTCCGGCGCTTGCTCGCGCGAGAAGGCCGCTGCCAAGCTGTACTACTCGGTCGACCGGATCCGCATACCCGCTGCCGAAGAACCCGCGGCGCAACTTCTCGAGTGGGCGCTCGACCGCCTGCCCGCCGCTGCCCCCGCCGCCGACCGCGACCGGGTGGCGGCGCCATGACCACCACCGACTCAGGGACGTGTCACAGATGAACCGACGTATCGGCCTTATCGTGCCGAGCTCCAACACCACGATGGAGACGGAGATCCCGGAGCTCCTGCGGCGTTACGCCGAGGAGCACGCCGACTTCACGGCGACCTTCCATGCCAGCCGCGCTCGGCTGCACACCGTCGACGCCGAGTCGCTGGCCAAGATGGTCGACGACGGCGAGCGCTGCGCGGCCGAAGTCGGTGACGCGCAGGTCGACGTGGTGGGCTATGCGTGCCTCGTCGCGGTCATGGCGCAGGGCAACGGCGCGCACGTCGGCATCGAGGAGCGGCTGCAGAAGGTCCTGTCCGAGAGCCGGTCGGCCGAGGCGAAGATGACGAGCAGTGCCGGTGCCCTGGTGCGCACCCTGCTCGAGCTCGGCCTGCGCCGGGTCGCCATCGTCGCGCCGTACATGCCGCAGCTGACGAGCCTCGTGGTCGGCTACCTGGAGGATGCCGGCATCAGTGTCGCCGACAGCGTCAGCCTGTCGGTCGCCGACAACTGCGAGGTCGGCCGGCTCGACCCGGAGAACCTGCTCGACCACGTCAAGCGCCTCGACACCAGCGAGGTCGACGGGGTCGTCCTGTCGGCCTGCGTGCAGATGCCGTCGCTGCCCGCCGTGCAGCGGGCCCAGGACACCCTGGGTCTGCCCGTGGTCACGGCCGCCACGGCGACCACCCGCGAGATCCTGCTCGCGCTGGGCCTCGAGCCGCGCGTCCGCGACGCCGGCGCTGCTCTGGCGGGTACGTGAGCATCGCGCTCAGCGGTCGCGACGTGACCGTGCAGGCCAACGGCCTGCGCCACCACGTCCTCACCTACGGCCAGGCAGGCGGTCCTGACCTCCTGGTGCTGCCGGGCATCACGAGCCCGGCGGCAACGGCCGACTTCCTTGGTGTGCTCTTCGCGGAGATGGGTTACCGGGTCACCGTGCCGGACCTGCGCGGGCGCGGCGGGACGGACCGGCCGCCGACCGGCAGCTACCGGCTGACCGACTACGCCGCCGACGTGGCCGCGCTGGTGGCCGCGCTCGAGCTGCGCACCCCCACCGTCCTCGGGCACTCGCTGGGGGCTCGCATCGCCGCGGCATACGCCGTTCTGCACGCGCCGGACGACCACGGACAGCTGATCCTCGTCGACCCGCCCACCTCGGGCCCGGGCCGCGGTCCGTACCCGACCTCGCGCGACGCGTTCCTCGAGCAGCTGCAGCAGGCCCAGCGGGGGACCCACGCCGACGAGGTGCGCCGGTTCTATCCGACGTGGCCCGAGCGGGAACTGCAGATCCGGGCCGACGTACTCGCGACCTGCGACGAGACAGCCGTGCTCGAAACGCACGCGGGCTTCGAGTCGGAGGACTTCTTCCCGTACTGGCGCAAGCTGACCGGACCCGTCGTCCTGGTCCGCGGTGGCGACAGTCCTGTCGTCCCGCCGGCTGCTGCCGAGGACCTGCACCGCGAGCAGCCGGGATTCGACATCGTCACGGTTCCCGGCGCGGGCCACATGGTCCCGTGGGACAACCTGCCCGGGTTTCTCGACGCCGTACGCCCGTACCTGCGGTCCCCCGGGGGGCCGCTCCCGTTTTCGCCGACCTCCACCCCCGACGGCCAGGAGTAGTTCATGGACCAGAGCCAGCTCAACGAGATGTGCCGCCGCCAGCTCGAGCTCAGCGCCGTGCACGAGGGCGAGAGTGTGGTCGTGCTGTCGCAGGGCCACGACCGCGCGGACTACGCGGACGCGTTCCTCTACGCCGCCCGCAGTCTGGGCGCGCAGGCGTACCACATGCGCCTGTCCACGCCGCAGTCCTCGACCGGTGCGTGGGCGGTCGGCGAGTCCGAGCTGGCCAGCAACCCGTACGCCGTCGAGGCGCTCAAGCAGGCCGACATGCTGGTGGACCTCGCCTTTTTGCTGTTCAGCAAGGAGCAGTTCGCGATCCAGGGCGCCGGCACCCGGATCCTCACGGCGGTCGAGCCTGCCCCGCTGCTGGCCAAGCTGTTCCCGACGCGCGAGCTGCGCGACCGCGTCGAGGTCGGGGGCGAGCTGCTGGCCAGGGCCCAGAACATGCGGATCACCAGCCCGCACGGCACCGACGTCACCTACCGGCTCGGCGTGTACCCGACGATCACCGAGTACGGCTACACCGACCAGCCGGGCCGCTGGGACCACTGGCCGGCGGCATTCGTGTTCACGGGTGCCGCCGACGACGGCGTGGACGGCCAGATCGTCATCGCGCCGGGCGACGTCCTGCTGCCGTTCAACACCTACGTGAACACGCCGATCACCCTCACGATCGAGCAGGGTTTCATCACCGACATCAAGGGTGACCTCGACGCCGACCTGCTGCACTCGTACATCAAGAGTTTCGACGACCCGCGCGGCTACGGCATGTCGCACGTGGGCTGGGGTCTGGACCACCGGGCCAACTGGCACGGGCTCACGCAGTTCCCGGGCGGCATGGGCATGGAGCTGCGCTCCTTCTACGGAAACGTCATGTTCTCCATCGGGCCGAACAACGAGCTCGGTGGACCCAACGACACGCCCTGCCACTTCGACATCCCGATGCGCGGCGCGAGCCTGTTCCTCGACGACGAGCCGATCGTCGTGGACGGCGACCTCGCCGTGAAGGAGATGCAGCGGACCGACCGCCGCAGCTGACGGCGTCCCGTACTCCCTCGACCGACGACTCCCTGGTGGACATCGCTGTGAACGTGACCGAACGCTGTGCCGACGCGCCCAAGGGTGGAGGTGTGTGCCGATGAGCGCCCTCGAGCCCGAGGTGGACATCACCGTGACCGTCAACGGTGAGATCGTGACCGCCCGCGCACCTGCCCGGCTCCATGCGGCGGACTTCCTGCGTCAGCGGCTCGGCCTGACCGGGACGCACATCGGCTGCGAGCAGGGTGTCTGCGGCATGTGCACCGTCCTCGTCGACGGCGAGGCGGTGAAGTCCTGCCTGATGCTGGCCGTACAGCTCGACGGCAGGCAGGTGCAGACGGTGGAGTCGCTGGCCGAGGACGACCGCCTCAACCCGCTTCAGCAGGCGTTCAAGGACGAGCACGCGCTGCAGTGCGGGTTCTGCACCCCCGGTTTCCTCATGACGGCGACGGCGCTCGCGCGGCGGGGGGAGCGGCTGTCCCGCAACGAGATCCGCGAGGAGATCGCCGGCGTGCTGTGCCGGTGCACCGGCTACGACAACATCGTCAAGGCGATCGAGAAGCACCTCGAGGAGACCGCCGACGCGGATGCGGCGCGGGTGGCCCGATGACCCACATCCTGGAGCGGCCGACCGGTCCGCTCGGCGGGTCCCACGACGACCGCACCGACGCGATAGGCAGCAACGTCCCGCGCAAGGAGGACGACCGCCTGCTGCGCGGCGACGGGCGTTTCACCGACGACGTCGAGCCGCCGCACGTCCTGCACATGGCGGTCGGGCGCTGCCCGTTCCCGCATGCGCAGATCCTCGGCATCGACACGTCCGCGGCGCTGGAGGTCGAGGGGGTCAAGCACATCCTCATCGGCTCCGACGTTCGTGCGGCCACCGAGCCGCTGACGGTCCTGCGGCCGGTGCCGGGCGCCCCCGATCTGCACTACTACGCGCTGGCCCAGGACGTCGCGACGTACGAGGGACAGCCCGTCGTCAGCGTGGTGGCGACGAGCCGGCACATCGCCGAGGACGCGCTCGAGCTGATCGACATCGACTACGAGCCGCTGCCCCACGTGGTGGACGTGATCGCCGCGCTGGAGCCGGACGCCCCCGTCATCCACCCGCACGTGCTCGGGTCCAACCTGCTCGTCTCGAACAGGGACGAGTCCGGTGACCCGGAGGCCCGGATGGCCGAGGCGGACGTCGTCGTCGCTGGCCGGTTCCGCATCAACCGCGTGACCGGGCTGCCCATGGAGACCCGCGGCATCGTCGTCGAGTGGCGCCCGGGCGCGCGCGAGCTCACCGTGCACACGTCGACGCAGGTCCCGCACCTGGTGCGCAAGCAGCTCGCCGAGTCGCTGCGGCTGGACGAGGGCGAGATCCGCGCGGTGGCCTCCGACGTCGGCGGCGGCTTCGGGCTCAAGCTCGGTATCTACCCCGAGGACGTGCTGGCCTGCCTGCATGCGATGGCCCTGCGCCGGCCGGTCAAGTGGACCGAGGACCGGTCCGAGCACTTCCGCGCCACGACGCACGCCCGCGAGGCCGTGCACGACTTCCGGATCGGCGCGACGGCCGACGGTCGGATGACGGCGATGACGAACGTCTACGCCACCGACCTCGGCGGGTGGAACTCCTCGTTCGGCTCGGCCCAGCTGTCCAGCGTCGTCTTCAACGGGCCGTACAAGATCGAGGACGGCTCGGTCGAGCGCCGGGTGATCGTGACCAACAAGACGCCGATCGGGGCGTACCGCGGGTACGGCCAGCCGGAAGTCAACTTCGCGTACGAGCGGCTGGTCGACCAGCTGGCCCGCCGGCTCGACATGGACCCGCTCGAGCTGCGCGCCATGAACATGGTGCGCCCGACCGACATGCCGTGGCGCAACCCCAGCGGCGCCGTCTACGACAGCGGTGACTACGAGCTGTGCCTGCGGATGGCGGGCGACGCGGTCGGCTACGACGAACACCGCAAGGCCGTCCGCGGACCCCGTCCGGACGGGCGGTACGTCGGCATCGGCCTGTCGTCCTTCGTCGAGCGGACCGGCTACGCGAGCTCGCGATTCCTGGCCCGCCGTGGGTCGCAGTTCGGCGCGCACGAGAGCGTCACGTTGCGGGCCAACCGGTCCGGCGGCGTCGACCTGTACACCGGCGTCTCGACCATGGGACAGAGCAGCGAGACGGCGTTCGCCCAGGTGACGAGCAGCGTGCTCGGCATCGCGTACGACAAGGTGAGCGTGCACGCCGGCGACACGGCCGCGTCGCCGTTGAACACCGGTGCCTTCGCGTCCCGCACGATGATCGCGGCGGCGGGGGCGCTCAAGGACGCGGCGACGCAGCTGCGCGACAAGACACTGCGCCTGGCGGCCTGGCGCCTCGAGACCGAGGTCGGCACGCTGGAGGTCGCCGGCGACCGGGTGCAGCACCGGTCCGACCCGGACCGGTACGTCCTGCTGTCCGAGGTCTTCTCGATGGCGATCCTCGGACAGGGGCTGCCGCCGGACGAGGAGCCGGGCCTGGAGGCGACGGCGCACTTCGAGCCGCCGGACGCGGCGTACTCGTTCGGCACGGCCGCGGCAGTCGTCTCCGTCGATCCGAACACCGGCGACTTCGACGTCGAGCGCTTCGTCCTGGTCCACGACTGCGGCACCGTCGTGAACCCGAAGGTGGTCGACGGGCAGGTCCGTGGCGCGCTGGTCCAGGGGCTCGGCGCGGCGCTGTCCGAGGAGCTGCGGTACGACGCCGACAGCGGGCAGCTGGTCAACGGCACGATGATGGACTACTTCGCGCCGAGCGCCGCCGACGTGCCTCCCATCGAGCTGCTGCACACCGAGGTGCCGTCACCGGTCACCACGTTCGGGGTCCGCGGGGTCGGCGAGGTGGGCACGATCCCGCCGGGCGCCGCGGTGGCCAACGCGATCTGCGACGCGCTTGCGGACTTCGGCGTGGAGCTGTCGACGCTGCCCATCACGCCCGAAAGCGTCTGGAAGGCGCTTCGGGAGCAGCGCGCCTGAGCCTCGCGGACCTGTCCAGCCCGCTCACAGCCGTCACCCAGACTGCTGCCCACGCTGGCTGACCACCAGGACGGCTGATCCCGGGCACTCAGCTGACGGCGAGGCCCAACGCCAGCAGGACGGCGTAGACCAGTTCGGTGCGGCCGGTGTCGCGCAGCACCGGGATCAGGGCGAGCCCGGTGGCGCCGGACCGCACCGCCTGTACGGCAGGTCGGGCAGCGACGACGGCGAGCAGGGCGAGCAGTGCGGCCGGGTGGGCGAACGCCGCGGCGACCGCGAGCAGGAACGCGACGGCGACCAGTGCCACGTAGAGGTTCCGGGTGCGCGCCTCACCCAGCCGCACGGCCAGCGTGCGCTTGCCCGCCACCGCGTCGGTGCTGACGTCGCGCAGGTTGTTCGCGACGAGGATCGCGCAGGCCAGGCTGCCGACGCCGCAGGCCGCGGCGAGTGCCGACCACGAGACCGCATCGGCCTGCGTGTACGTCGTACCGAGGACGGCAACGAGGCCGAAGAACACGAAGACGAAGACCTCGCCGAGACCGAGGTACCCGTACGGCTGCCGGCCGCCCGTGTAGTACCAGGCGGCGATGACGCTGGCTGCCCCCACGACGAGCAGCCACCAGTGCCCACTGAGTGCCACGAGGACGAGCCCGGCGGCGCCCGCCACCGCGAAGGCGGCGAACGCGGCGCGGCGTACGGCGGCGGGGCTGGCCGACCTGGAACCGGTGAGACGGAACGGCCCGACCCGGTCGTCATCCGTGCCGCGTACGCCGTCCGAGTAGTCGTTGGCGTAGTTGACGGCGACTTGCAGCGCGAGCGCGACGACGAGGGCCAGCAGAGCGCGGGGCAGGTCCAGGCCGGAGCTCAGTGCTGCGGCGGCGCCGGTTCCGGCGACGACCGGCGAGACCGCGGCCGGCAGGGTGCGGGGCCGTGCCCCCTCGACCCACTGTGCTGCCGTGGCCATGCGGTCCTCTCCCCAGACGGATGCGCCGGTCGCCCGACGCCGCGCCATCCTCTCAGGGGGCGCCGGCGAGCCGGGCAGCGGCAACGCGGTCCGGCTTGCCTGGTCCGCGCAGCGGCAGCGCGTCGACGACGACGAGCCGGCGGGGGACGGCCTCGGCGCCCATCGTGCGGAGTACCGGCGCGCGCAGGTCCTCGAGCTGCGGCGGTCGCAGTGGGTCGGCGGCGACGACCACCGCGGTCACCAGCTGCCCCCACTCCGCATCGGGCACACCGACCACGATGCACTCGCGTACGCCGGGCAGGGCGGCCAGCGCCTCCTCCACCGCGGCCGGCGCGACCTTCAGCCCACCCGTGACCAGGACGTCGTCGGCGCGGCCGGACAGCCACAGCAGCCCGTCCGGCCGGACCTCGCCGAGGTCGTCGGTGCGGAACTCGCGCAGCCCACCGCTACGCGGGAACACCACCCGCGTCAGCCCCGGCCGGCCGCGGTAACCCCGGGCCACGACCGGCCCACCGAGCAGCACCCGGCCCGAGTCGTCGGTACGCGCCCGGACGCCGTCGAGCGGCCGTCCGTCGTACACGCAGCCGCCGCACGTCTCGCTCATGCCGTACGTCGTCACCGCCCGGACGCCCGCGGCCAGCGCCCGCTCGAGCACCGGCCGCGGCGTCGCGGCCCCGCCGACGAGCACGGCGTCGTACGACGTCAGGGCCTCGTGCGCGGACGGTTCGTCGAGCAG
>JAOPWV010000082.1 GCA_025965475.1 Frankiales bacterium
GCTCATCGTGGCTCAGGTGCCACGGTCGCCCGGACGCAAGGCGGCGTCCGGTGGTGGCGCCACGCTTGCGTCCGGCTCATCGTGGCTCAGGTGCCACCGTTGGCCGGACGCAGCGACGTGGGCCGGACGCAGCGACGTGGGCCGGACGCAGCGGTGGGCGGACGCGGCGTATGACGTGACCGACGGGGCGTGCCGCTGCGGCGTCCGGTCGGATGATGCCGGGCTGACCCGATAGGCCCCTTGTGACCCGGATCCCCTTGCTCTTGTTCAGGCAGCGGCCGACCCTGCCGATGGGACCCCGACGGCATCGATGAGGGGGGCCCGGAACCGTGCGGCGTTGGTCGCTCACCACGACGTTCGCTGCCGTGAGCCTGGCGGCGGTCGTCGTACTCGGCCTCGTCGTCGGGGTCGTGGTGCAACGGGTGGTCAAGCACGCCGCGACCGCGGAGGCGGCCCGCGCGGGCGAGCTGCTCGCCCGGTTCGTCGAGGACCGGCTCACTCCCGCCTCGGTCGCCACCGGCCTCACCGCGGAGGAAGTGTCCTACCTCGACCGCGCGAGCGGGCACCGCGAGGACCGCGGCCAGCTGCGCAGCCTGCGCCTGTACGCCGCGGGCGGCAAGATCCTCTACGACAGCGACCACAAGCTCGACGGCCAGTCGCCGCCGGTGGGCTCCGAACTCGCCCTCGCCTACTCGGGGCGCGTCGCGTCGGAGGTCGAGCAGGACAACCGGCCCGAGCACCCGGAGCAGCGCCGTCTGCTGGAGGTCTACGTCCCGCTGCGGCTGGCGACGCCCTCCGGCACGCCCGCCGTCCTCGAGGTCTACCTGCCGTACGCCGCCACCGAGCAGCGGGCCCGCGCCGCCACCCGACTCATCGCCGGGGTTCTGCTCACCGGGCTCGCGGCGCTGTGGGCCCTGATGTGGTGGCTGTCCATCAACGTGAACCGGAGGCTGCGCCGGCAGGCGGAGCTCAACGAGCACCTGGCGCTGCACGACGCGCTGACCGGGCTGCCGAACCGGCGGCAGCTGACCGCCGAGGTCGGCCGCGCCGCGGACGCCGGGTCGCCGGTCGGGCTCGTGCTGCTGGACCTCGACCGGTTCAAGGAGGTCAACGACGCGCTGGGCCACTCGTTCGGCGACGAACTGCTGAACCAGGTGGCCGGCCGGCTGGCGGGCAATGCCCGGGACGGCGAGCTCGTCGCCAGGCTCGGCGGCGACGAGTTCGCGGTCCTGGTCCCGGCCGTCGCCGACCCGGCCGCCGCGCAGGCCGTCGGGGCGCGGGTGGCTGAGGCGTTCGAGGAGCCGTTCCGCGTGCGGGGTGTACTTCTCGACATCGAACCCAGCATCGGCGTGGCGCTCATGCCGCACCACGCGGAGGACGTCGACACGCTCCTGCAGCGGGCCGACGTGGCGATGTACCAGGCCAAGCACGGGCACACGAGGGTGGCGACGTACGACCAGGTCACCGACGCGAACAGCGTCGAACGGCTCTCCCTGCTGACCGAGCTGCGGGCCGCCCTCGGCGAAGCCGGCGGGCTGCACCTGGCCTACCAGCCGACCGTGGAGCTGGCGACCGGCGAGGTTGTCGGCGTGGAGGCCCTCGTGCGCTGGGACCACCCGGTCCGCGGCCTGATCTCCCCGGGCGACTTCGTCCCACTCGCCGAGCGGACCGGCTTGATCGCACCGCTGACCCAGCACGTCCTGGGCCTGGCTCTCGCGCAGTGCCGCAGTTGGCTGGACGCCGGCTTGCGGATCCCGATCGCGGTCAATCTCAGCGCCCGCAACCTCGCCGAAGCCGACCTGCCCGCACGTGTCCTGGCCGCGCTGGCCGAGCACGGGGTGCCGCCCGAGCTGCTCACCCTCGAGATCACCGAGAGCGCGGTGATGGACGACCCGGCCCGCGCCGAGCTGATCCTGCACCGGCTGGTCGGACACGGCGTACGCATCGCGCTCGACGACTTCGGCACCGGCTACTCGTCCATGGTGTCGCTGACCCGGCTGCCGCTCGCCTGGTTGAAGATCGACCGGTCGTTCGTCTCCAAGCTCACCCAGGGTGGCTCCGCCGCGGTCATCGTCACGACCTCCATCCGGCTGGCCCACGACCTGGGGCTGCGGGTCGTGGCCGAGGGCGTGGAGACCGGGGACCAGCTGGAGCAGCTGCGGGACCGGGGCTGCGACGTGGTGCAGGGCTACCTGCTCGCCCGGCCGATGGCGCCGGAGCAGATCCCGGCCTTCGCAGCCTCCCGCACCCGGCTCCCCGCCGGCGGCTGATCCGCCCCGGGCCCGCCCGGCGGCATGACCCGATCCGGTGGGTGTCGGTGGTCCTCCCCAGGTCTACCCTCCGACGTGGCGACCGGCCGGTCGCCGGCGGCCGGGGAGGTGGCGCATGGGTCTGCGCGACGTCGCCTACGGCCTGTACGAGCGCCGGCTGGCGCGTCAGCTCGCACTGGAGCGTTCGCCGGTACCGCGCCACGTCGGGGTCATCCTCGACGGCAACCGACGCTGGGCCCGCGCGACCGGGCACTCCGACGTCAACGACGGCCACCAGCGCGGCGCCGACAAGATCAGCGACCTGTTGCGCTGGTGCGACGACGCGGGCGTGGAGCTCGTCACCCTGTGGCTGTTGTCGACCGACAACCTGACCCGGCCGGCTGCGGAGCTCGCCCCGTTGCTGCGGATCATCGAGGGGGTCGTCACCGACCTCGCGGCGCCGCACAACCGCTGGACCGTCCACCTCGTGGGCGCCCTCGACCTGCTGCCCGACGACACCGCGCGGCTGCTCAAGGAGGCCGCGGAGCGGACCGCCGGCCGGCCCGGCGTCGAGGTCAACGTCGCGGTCGGGTACGGCGGGCGCCGGGAGATCGCCGACGCCGTACGGGCGATGCTCAACGCGCACGCGGCCAACGGCGCGACCCTCGAGGAGGTCGCGGAGTTCCTCGACGTCGAGCACATCTCCGAGCACCTCTACACGCGAGGGCAGCCCGATCCGGATCTGGTCATCCGCACCAGCGGCGAGCAGCGGCTGTCCGGGTTCCTGCTCTGGCAGAGCGCGCACAGCGAGTTCTACTTCTGCGAGGCGTTCTGGCCCGACTTCCGCCGGGTGGACTTCCTGCGGGCACTGCGCGACTACGCGGCGCGGCAGCGCCGGTTCGGGGTCTGAGGGCCCGCTCATGTGTCGGGCGGATTGCCCCCGGTGAACGACTGATGGCGACCTGGGGCGGTACCGGCGAAGCTCCGCGTGTCGTCCCACCCACCCGCCCGGGCCAGTCCTACTTTCGGCGCAGCAGCCGGCGTCCGCCGTACTGCCCCGGGAGGCCGAGTGCGCATACTGCGAGTCGCAGCGCGTGAGGGGGCCGCGACCCGGCCCCCGCGGCCCGGTCCCGGTTCCTCCGGCTAGACGGGGACCCTCATGACGACGTACGTGCTCGACACCTCGGTCCTGCTCTCCGATCCGGGAGCGGTGGGTCGCTTCGCCGAGCACGACGTCGTGCTCCCACTCGTCGTCATCAGCGAGCTCGAGGGCAAGCGCGACCATCCGGAGCTGGGGTGGTTCGCGCGCCAGTCGCTGCGGATGCTCGACGACCTGCGCATCAAGCACGGCAGGCTCGACGCGCCGCTGCCCGTCGGTTCCGGCACCGTCCGGGTCGAGCTCAACCACGTGGACACCTCCGCGCTGCCGCCCGGGTTCCGCGGCGACGACGGGGACTCGCGCATCCTCGCGGTGGCCGCCAACCTGGCCCGGGAGGGGCTCGAGGTCGTCCTGGTCACCAAGGACCTGCCGTTGCGGGTCAAGGCGGCCTCCATCGGGCTGACCGCGCAGGAGTACCGCGCCGAGCTGGCCGTCGACGCCGGCTGGACGGGGATGGCCGAGCTCGAGGTCATCGGGCCGGATCTCGACGAGCTGTACGCCACCGGGCGGCTGGACCTGCCGGAGGCCCGCGAGTTGCCGTGCCACACCGGCCTGGTGCTGCTGTCGGAGCGCGGGTCGGGACTCGGCCGGATCGCGCCCGACAAGTCCGTCCGCCTCGTGCGCGGCGACCGGGACGCCTTCGGGGTGCACGGCCGGTCGGCCGAGCAGCGGGTGGCCATCGACCTGCTGCTCGACCCGGAGGTCGGCATCGTGTCGATCGGTGGCCGGGCCGGTACGGGCAAGTCCGCCCTCGCGCTGTGCGCCGGCCTGGAGTCGGTCCTGGAACGCCGGGCGCACAAGAAGGTCGTCGTCTTCCGGCCGCTGTACGCCGTGGGCGGCCAGGACCTCGGCTACCTGCCGGGCGACGCCGCCGAGA
>JAOPWV010000096.1 GCA_025965475.1 Frankiales bacterium
TCTTCACCTTGCCGTGCGTGGCGCGCCCGATGGGCCCTGGTGACGTCCAGGTGCAGGTGCACACGGATCAGGGCGACGCGGTCGCGAGTGCCCACCTGCTGTGGCTGCCGCCGCCCCTGCTGGTGGCCGTGCTCCTGTTGCTGCTGCTGATGGCGGCCCTGCTCGTGTCTCTTCGCCGCGGACTCGTCGACACGCCTGGGCACCACAGGGCGACGCGGTAGCCGAGGTCTCTCCGGCGCTCGGTCCGGAGGGCGTCCACCTCCGACTCCGTCCCTGCGGCAGGGCCGGCTGACCCCCGACGCGGATGGCTCGAGCCCTACCGACCGCAGGCTGGTCACAAAGAACTAGAGAATGACCATCCCAAGGTGTCAGATTCGGTGTTGTGTTAACGACCCATAACCGTGGTGTTGCTAACCGCCTGTGATGGAGGACACACCATGCGTCATGCCACGCCCATCGCCGCCGCTGTTCTCCTTGCCATCACGGTCACGGGTGGTGCGGCGTATGCCGACGCGACCGACGTCTTGCTGGCGACTCCTGCCGCCGGCGTGCTCAGCCTGGCCGGCGTCGGTGCCCAGGTCTCGACAAGTCCCACGATCGGCACAACCGGCGCCTCTGTGGGGACCACGGCGCTCCAGGTGACAGACGCCACCGGCTCGAACTGCGGCTGGGTCGTGACCGCGAAATACGGCAGTGTGACGCTCGGGACCGGCCAAGCAGACCTCGGCGGAGACAATGTGCTGTTGAAAGCGGCGCCGGTGGGAACCAACGCGGCCGGCGTCGCGACCGCGGATGCGACCTGGGCCGGTGCAAACGCTGATCAGGTTCTGGGATCAGGAACCGTGAGCGTCGTCGCGACGCACGAAAATGCGGCCAGTGCGGGCCGGGGCGTAACGGACTTCACCGTCGGGTACCGCATCAAGATACCGACGAAGTCGTCGAAGTCGCTCGCCTACACGGGCCAGGTCGTCTACACGGTGGCTCCTGGGCTCACCACCGGCTGCTGATCGGTAGCGGCCCGCCGCTAGGCTGACCCGGTCGCCGACCGGAGGTTGCCCCACGTGCTCGAGCTCGTCTACTCGTTGATCCTTGCTGGCGCGTTCCTCGTCATCAGCTGGTTCGCCGTCTACGTGGTCTACAAGCTCTACCAAGGCCAGCGCTGACCCGTCAGACGTTCCGCGTCGAGTGTCGAGTCATGACCGGGTTCCGGGCTGGAAGCGGGTCGTACGTCGACACTCCGCGTGAGCACGTTCCGCGCCGAACGTGATCGCGGCCGGGCTCCTGGTCGAGGGATGTCATGGTGGGTACGGCCACCACACCCGCTCAGCTCCCATCGGCGCAACCCCCGGAGACCTCGCCACATGACCCTCAGCAGCAGACTGATCCGCGCGTGAACGAGCCTGCGGACCCCGACGCCGCACCCGCGCATCCGGCCGGCGGCTTCCTCGCCGACGAGCCGCAGGTCTCCCCCGGCGTGCACCCGGCGCTGGAGAAGATCGAGTGGCTGCTCGGCACCTGGCGTGGGCTGGGCGTCGGCGGCTACCCGACGATCGAGGGCTTCCGCTACGAGGAGGAGATCGTCTTCTCGCACGACGGGAGGCCGTTCCTGCAGTACTCCTCGCGGACCTGGCTCATCGACGACGACGCCACACGGATCCGCCCTGGCGCCATGGAAACCGGGTTCTGGCGTCCCGGCGAGAACGCGAACGAGGTCGAGGTCCTGCTGGCCCACCCCATGGGCATCGTCGAGGTGTACGTCGGCGAGGTGGCCTTCCACAAGATCGACCTGGCCACCGACGTCGTGGCCCGCACGCAGACGGCCAAGGAGGTCGCCGGCGCGAAGCGGCTCTACGGCCTCGTCGAGGGCGACCTGGCCTACGCGATCGACCTGGCCGCGGTGGGTCAGCCCTTGCAGTCGCACCTGTCCGCGCGGCTGTCGCCCGTCGGCTGACGGGTCCGAGCAGCGGATCCGGACGCACCGGGCCGGACATGGCGAACCCCGGGCTGCTTCCTCGATCCGAAGATCGAGGGCCGGGGGGACGATGTCCGGCAGCCCGGGGTCTGGTGCCTGTCGTGGATTCGCCGTACGCCGTCACAAGGCGCAGGTGGATCCAGCAAACGGTCCTTGCTACGGCGTCCTAGCGGACAGCCACCTCACGAGTCCCAGAAGTACACAAAGTTCTGGACCACCTCCTCTCCCGTGTACGACCAGCCTAGGTCGCGTTCGGCGTCTTGTCACCGCGAATACGGCGCGCCGCCCACGCTCAGCAGTCGGCCGCCCGGTCACCCGTCCGGACCCTCAAGGCCGGCCGGCGAAGGTTCGAGACACAAGACGTGTCCAGTCCGGAGGTACGCATGGCTCCCGCGCCGATGACACTGCTATCCGGCGGCATCCCGCTGTCGCTCTTGATCGACCTGGTCCTCGGCCCCCAGAGCGAGGACCTGCTGAGCCAGGAGCGGGCTCCCGAGCCCGCCGTGCGGCGCGACTGACTCAGGCCACGAGCGCGGCCTCGAACGCGTCGCGCAGCGCGGCCGTCACCGGCCCGATCCCGAGCGGCCGGCCGTCGAGCTGCACGACCGGCGCGACGCCGCGGACGCTGGACAGCAGCAGCACCTCCTGCGCCGCAAGCAGTTCTTCCGTCGTGCCGCGGCGCACCTCGTAGGGCGTCCCGAGGGCGTCGCACAACCCGAGCGCCACGTCCATCGTCGTGCCCGGCAGGATCGAGACCTCGCCGGCCGGCGGCGTGACGAGCCGGCCGCCGCTCACCCAGGCCACCGTCGAGGTGGGCGATTCGAGCACCTCGCCGTCGGTGCTCAGCCAGATCGCGTCCTCCGCGCCCTCGTCCGCCGCGTGCCGCAGGCTGGCCATGTTCACGGCGTACGACGTGGACTTCACCCCACCGAGCAGCCAGGGCGACGTGGCGCGCAGCCCAGCCGGGATGCCGAGGGTGAGCGTGATCGCTCTGACGCCCTGCTCCCGTCCCTGGACGGTCACCGCGGGTACGGGGGTGACCAGCGCGAACCCGACCGGGCCGGTGTCCGCCGGGCCCTTCGAGCAGAGCAGACGCAGCACCCCGTCGGCGTCGTCGTACGCGTCGACGGCCGTGGCCGCCAGGGTGTCCCAGCCGCCCGGCAGCTCGATGTCGAGCCGCTGTGCGGAGCGCGCGAGCCGACGCAGGTGCGCGTCGAGGAAGGCCGGCCGGCCACCGGCCACCCGGATCGTCTCGAACACCGATTCGCCGCGCAGGACGCCGAGGTCGTCGGCGCGCAGGACGGGCGTGGCGGCATCGGCGAGAACGGGTTCCCCGCCGGCCGGATCGAGCAGAGCGAGCACTGGGGCGGCCATGCCGTGGAGGCTAGTGTCAGCGCATGGGACGCAGCGTGCCCGAGGCCGGCGACTGGCAGGCGGAGCTGCGCGCGCGGGGCTACCGGCTGACTCCGCAGCGCCAGCTCGTGCTCGAGGCGGTGGGCGAGCTGGGCCACGGGACCCCCGAGGAGATCGCCACGGCGGTACGTCGTACCGCCAGCGGGGTGAACATCTCGACCGTCTACCGCACCCTCGAGCTGCTCGAGGAGCTCGGGCTCGTCCAGCACACCCATCTCGGTCACGGCGCGCCGACCTACTCGGTGGCGAGCCATGACGACCACGTCCACCTCGTCTGCCGCGACTGCGGCCTCGTCGACGAGATCGAGAGCTCGGTCGTGGACGACGTCGTGCGCCGGCTGTCCGCCGAGCGCGGCTTCTCGGTCGATGTGGGTCACTTCGCGGTGTTCGGCCGCTGCAAGGCCTGCGTCGCCTCCTAGGAGACGGGAATCCCGGGCCGCGCCCGGGCCTTGACCCCGACGTGACCAGCCCGCTGTTGTCCCGTCCCGGCGCGGTCCCAGCCGACCCGCCCGACCTCGGCGTCGCCGCGCACTACGGCGACCCGTACCGGGAGCAGCGACAGCTCCAGGCGGGGGCCGCGGCCGTCGACCTCTCCCACCGCCCCGTCGTACGGATCTCGGGCGCCGATCGCCTCGACTGGCTGCACAGCCTGACCACGCAGCACCTGAGCGCGCTGGCGCCCCGGCAGTGGACGCAGGCGCTCATCCTGAGCCCGCAGGGCCACGTCGAGCACCACCTCACCCTCGTCGACGACGGCGAGGCCGTGTGGGCGCACGTGGAGCCCGGTACTGCGGCGGCGCTGGTGGAGTTCCTGGACCGGATGCGGTTCATGATGCGCGTCGAGGTCGAGGACGTCAGCAGCGACTGGGCCGTCCTCCACCAGGGCGGCCAGGACCGGCTGGTGCCCCGCGGCGAGCTGGCGGCGTACGACGGCGAGCTCGCCGGGATCTGGGCCCACGAGGCGCTCCGGGTGGCTGCGCGCCGCCCGCGGCTCGGGGTGGACACCGACCACCGCACGATCCCGAACGAGGTCGGCTGGCTGACCCGGGCCGTCCACCTCGACAAGGGTTGCTACCGCGGCCAGGAGACCGTCGCCCGGGTGCACAACCTCGGCCGTCCGCCGCGCCGGCTGGTGCTCCTGCACCTGGACGGCAGCGAGAGTGAGCTGCCCACGACCGGCGATCCGGTCACGTACGACGGACGCGAGGTCGGCTGGGTCGGCACCGCCGCGCGGCACCACGAGCTCGGGCCGATCGCGCTCGCCCTCGTGAAGCGGCAGGTCCCGGACGACGCCGAGCTGATGGCCGGTCCGGTCACGGCGCGGATCGATCCCGCCCCCGACGACACGCCCCCCTCGGCAGCCCGGGCGGCCGCCGACGTGCGCAGCTCGCTGCTCCGCCGCCGGTAGGCCGTCAGCGGCCGAACAGGCCCTTGCGCTTCTTCGGCGTCGCGTCGGTCGGCACCGGCCGGGGTCCGCCCCCGGTCGCCGTTGCCGGCGGCTCGTCGTCCACACCGAGGAACGACAGCTCGCGCAGGAGCGAGGCCGTGTCCGTGTCGTAGTGGACGAACAGGGGCGCGGCCGGCTGCGGTGAATCCAGCGGCTGGTCGGTCGCCTCTGGCACCTCGACCGGCTCCGGGTCCGGCAGCGGCTCCGCGTCGCGTGCCGCGGCCGCGCTGAGCTCGGCGAAGGCGGCGGCTGCCGTCGCGGCTGCGTTCTCGGCGGCCCACCGGCCCTGCTCGGCCTGCTCGGCCTGTCGTACGTCCTCCGCGCGCTCGGCCTCCCGGCGCGCCTGTTCCTGGCGCACCTCCACGAGATCCACCACGTCGGCCAGATGATCGTCGTCCGCCGGTTGCCGTCGCCAGGTCCGGTTGAAGAGCTCGTCCGAGGCGTTGCCCGGCGTGAGCAGTGCGCTGAGCGCCGCCACCTCGCGGGCGAGCGCCGGCTCCAGGTCCTCGCCCGGCGCCGGCCCGCTCAGGGCCGACGCAGGGGGAGCGGCGCCAAGCGCCGGTACGACGTCACCGCGCACGGGCTCACGTCGGCCGGCCTCGGCCAGCACCTCTGGCACCGGGACCGGGACGGTGACGTCCGCGCGGGCCGGCTCACCGGCGTGGAACGTCCAGCCTCCGTACCCGCCGTAGATCAGCTCGATGAGCCCGGCGACGAGCTGTTCGCGGGCGAAGACCTCCACCGCGGCCACGTCGACGTCCTCGGTGCGGGCCGGCTCGCCGGACCCGGCCTGCGGGGCCAGCAGCCCCGCGGACACCAGCCTGCGCCCCAGTGCCGGACGCGCCCCGGGCACGGTCACTGCGCAGATGCCGCCCGCGCGCAGGAGGACCTCGGCGGCGCCTGCCGGGCTGGTCGCCCGGAGGCTGCCGGTCGCCGCGGTGGCGGCTGCGCGCTCCAGCATCACCTGGAGCGGCATCGCGTCGGACGTGCCCGCGGTCACGCTGATCTCCTCGGGCCGGTGTCGATGGCGGGGACCCGCCTCTCGAGGCTTCGGCAGGAACAGGCCCGACGTTGAGCGACCGCCCGCACCGGACGGTGATCTGACACCATGGGCGCAGACTTCAGGAAGGAGCCCGGCGTGAGCAGCGAGGACGAGGCCGACGAGGCTGACGAGGGCGGCCGTCGCATCGACCGTGTGCTGGCCGCGGACCTGTCCGGGTTGCGGCAGGCCGACCTCGCTGAGGTTCGCGCGCTGCGCAAGGAGGCCGAGCAGGAAGAGGTGGACCTCTCCTACATCCGGCGCATGGTGCAGGGTCGGGTCGACGTCATCCGGGCCGAGCTCAACCGCCGGGACGGCAACGGCTCCGGCAACCTGGTCCAGGACCTGGCCGCGATCCTGGCCGACGAACCGCGTGCCCCGGCCCGGGGGCTCGGCCGGCACATGACCGTCGAGACGTCCCGGGCCGACAGCCACCGCCGCTACGTCGAGTCGCTGGTGGCGGATGTCGACCTGTCCGACTTGGACAACCGCACCTCGGACGAGCTCGCGCACGCGATGCGCACCCTGTCCGAGGAGGAGCGCAAGGTCTCGGCCCGGCGCCGCGAGGTGCAGGGCGTCATGGACACCTGCAGCGCTGAGATCACCCGCCGCTACCGCGACGGCGAGGCAGACGTCGACGCCCTGCTCGGCGGGTCGTCCTGACGCTGCCGGTCCTCGCCGAGGTCGTGCGGTCCGGCTACGTCGAAGGCCGTCACGCCGGTTCGGTGCTCGCGCTCGCCCCCGATGGCTCGAAGGTCTCGGCGCTCGCCTCCCACTCGGGCGAGCCGGGTCATGTCCACGTTGTACGCCGGATCGCGGCCGTCCGCGGGGCTGGACGAGGGCGCGCTGGGCTGTCCCGCGCAGTTGCCCCTGGACCGAGCCGGCCGCGCATGTGCTGCTCGCCGCGGGCGGCGGCCGCTCGGCCCTGGCACAGCAATGCCGACCGAACCCTCGCCTTTGACGCGTTCCTCACTCGCTGAGGACACACCGCAATGGGAGGCCGACCCCGATCAGCCGGCTCGCAGCATGAGCAGCGTCAACAACCTGTCCGGTCACAACACCTAGCGGCTGGGGCGCCGGCGGAGCCCGTCGACCGTCTCCCGCAGCTTGGCGCGGTTCTGCGGTGTGTCGTACTTCTGTCGCGCCTGCGACAACATCTCCTGCCCACGGGGGCTGCGGGCGAACGCCACCGCAGCTCCGATCAGACTGGCTCGCTTCAACCGCATCGGTCGCACTCCCTCAGGCGCGCGGGCCGCGCCATCGGCCGCCCTCTACCCAGCTCTGCCGGGTTCGACCGCAGCCAGTGCGGCCTCACCGGTCGACGTACTCGTGCGGGGTGAGGACCGCAGTGCGTCACCGCGACGTCGAAGGCCACCGGCCGCCGGCCACGACGTACGTGGACCGGCCGAGGCGCTCACGCAGTGGCGCGCGCAGCCTCGCGACGTCGAGTCGAAGCCCGAACCGGTGCCGGAACAGCCCTCAGCAGCCGGAGCGGGGGTCCGCTCCGGCTGCTGAGGGGTTGGTGTTGGGGGTGTTAGTTCTGCCAGACCCGGACGTAGTCGGTCTTCATGGTGGCCGGGGCGCTGGTGGGGCCGCCGTACTGGCTGGAGACGGCGTTGTTCAGGAT